>JBCDFK010000035.1:0-10398 GCA_039178065.1 Pseudomonadota bacterium
CTTCAAAAACAGCACTTGCATAATGCAGACCATGCGTAAGAACGTGGACGTTTGCCTGATCCCACGGCACCATTTCACCATTCATCCATATGTGGCCTTCAAGCTTATCAAATGGAACGTTCGCCATGACAAATTTCCCGCAATTATTATAACCGTTTGAATTGAGGGTTACACTTTGTGCAAATTATGTCAATATGGCTGACATATATTTGCTAACGCCAGCGGGATAGTTGCAACAGTATGGATAAGCATGTCACAGATCATCGCCATTCTGATGAGACAATAAATGAGCTCATCGAGTTGCTTTTCTTTGCATATCGGGACTTCATCACCGATCCAGACAATATTTTGGAAAAGCTCGATTTCGGCCGCGCGCACCACCGCGTAATTCACTTTGTAGACCGCAAGCCCGGACTAACGGTTGCAGAACTCCTCGATTTGCTGGGTATTACAAAGCAAAGTCTTGCACGTGTGCTAAAACAGCTCGTTGATGGAGACTACATCGAGCAACGCGCGGGGCCTCAGGATCGACGACAGCGCGAATTGTATCTTACTGATATCGGCAAAGGTCTAATCAGCCAATTACGAGAGCCACAGTCTCGCCGCATACGCCAAGCAATAATGGACTCAGATCAGAATCCGACAGGAATAGCGCGGTTTCTAAGATCAATGATTGACGACCGCGCAAAACGTCAAATTGAAACTTTAGAATAACCGCATGGCGGTCTAGAGGCGTATTATGTTAGAAACAGTTATGGAAACACAAACACCATCAATTGCCGATGAGGCACGCCATATTCTTGTTGTCGATGATGACACCCGCATCCGTGAGCTTTTGACTGAATATTTATCACGGAACGGATATCGCGTGACCGCCGCAGAGAGTGCGGGCGATGCAAGGCAAAAGATGCGTGGATTGGAATTTGATCTTCTCATTTTGGATGTGATGATGCCAAAAGAAGATGGCGTCTCCTTCGCGAAGTCCATGCGCGAAGAAATGCACGACGTACCAATTTTAATGCTCACTGCACTTTCAGAGTTGGAGCAGCGCATTGAAGGTCTTGAAGCGGGTGCAGACGATTATTTATCAAAACCATTTGACCCGCGCGAGTTGTTGTTGCGCGTCTCTAACATTGTAAAGCGTAGTGCGACGCCAGATCCCAATATTGTCGAGCAGGTTGTATTCGGCGCCTATACATTTGTGCTGGCCAAACGCGAGCTTAAAATGAATGGCGAAGTTGTAAAACTGACGGATCGCGAACGCGATATTTTAGTGCGCTTTACCACTGTGCCGGGCGAAACCATTCCGCGCCACGAACTCGTAGCTGATAGCACCGATGTTGGTGAACGGACGATTGACGTGCAAATCAATCGCCTGCGTCGAAAAATTGAATCTGATCCGGCCAACCCTCGCTACCTTCAAACTGTGCGCGGAATAGGCTACCGTCTTTCCATTGAATAGACGTTCCATTTTAGCGGGCTAAACGAAAGCGATGTCAGTCCTACCTTCAGAGCAACCTGTATCGCCTCCATCGCGTTCAATTGCTGCGCGACTGCGGCGGACGGCTCGCTATGCGTTTCTTCGAGCTCGACAATGGACCTCGCGCCTTACGCTGACGCTGCCTCGGGGCCTCTACGCTCGCTCGCTGATCATCATTATTGCGCCCATGGTGCTGCTACAATCAGTCATTGCCTTCGTCTTTATGGAGCGTCACTGGCAAACCGTAACTCAGCGGCTATCGACAGCTGTGACTCGGGATATTGCTGCCATCATCGATATTATCGAAGTCTATCCCCAAGACGAGAACTTTAGTGATGTCACCCGAATGGCACGCGAGAAAATGGCACTCAATATCGCCATTTTGCCACCAGACCCCCTGCCCGCGCCGGCGCCCAAACCGTTTTTCTCAATTCTGGATCAGATATTGAGCCAAGAGATAACACGCCAAATCGGCAAGCCATTCTGGATCGATACAGTGGGCAACTCCAACATCGTCGAGATCCGAATCCAGATGGAAGAAAACGTGCTACGGGTCTTTGCCCGACGCAGTCAGGCCTACGCTTCCAACACACACATATTCCTGCTGTGGATGGTTGGCACCTCACTCGTTTTGCTGTTCATCGCTATCTTGTTTCTGCGAAACCAGATCCGCCCCATACAAAACCTCGCAGACGCAGCAGATGATTTTGGTAAAGGGCGTGAGTTGCCTGCCGATTTCAGGCCGCGCGGCGCCAGCGAGGTGCGGCGTGCAGGCCTTGCCTTCATGAAAATGCGCGAACGCATCGAGAAACAAATTGAGCAGCGCACAGAAATGTTGGCCGGCGTAAGCCACGATTTACGCACCATTCTAACGCGATTCAAATTACAGCTTGCACTTTCGGTTCCAACTCAAGAGCTCAACAAGTTGGAAAAAGATATCGACGACATGCAATCTATGATCCAGGGATACATGGATTTTGCAAAAGGCGATGTGGATGAAGAAACCGGAGAACTCGAATTGCGTGATTTGCTTGCCGAATTCGAGAAAGAAGCGGCCATGCGCGGCCAGAAAATGAAAACACGCATGTTAGGGCGCAGCGATATTGTCGTACGTCCAGTTGCTTTTCGAAGACTACTTTCAAACATTGTATCAAATGCATTTCGATACGCGACAAAGAGCGAAATCATTGCGCGCAATTCCAAGGGTTGGCTCACATTGAGCGTGGACGATAATGGTCCTGGAATCCCAGCCGATTTGCGCGAAGAAGTGTTCAAACCATTTTACCGGCTGGACGAAGCTCGAAATTTGGATGAATCAGGCACCGGCTTGGGTCTGGCGATTGCACGCGATATCGCGCGCAAACATGGCGGCGACATAACGCTCGATGACAGCCCATTGGGCGGATTGCAGGTAAAATTAAGGCTTCCGGTTTAGACCAATTACATCAAACGCTGGCCATTAGGTACAAGCTTGTCGATGGAAGCGAGCACGACCGCGCCTGCTTCATCTTCAAATCCAAGCGTCAAAACTTCAGACATTAGCGGTCCAATTTGCCGTGGTGGAAAATTCACAACGGCCATCACTTGGCGCCCAACAAGCGATTCTGGTTGATAATGTTCTGTAATTTGGGCTGACGACTTTTTAACGCCGATCTCATCGCCAAAGTCGATACGCAATTTAATCGCTGGTTTTCTCGCTTCCGGAAAAGGCAAGGCCTCCACAATTGTGCCGGTTCGAATATCGACCTTCAAAAAATCATCAAACGAAATTTCGTCAGTCATGATCAGGCTTCACCTTGCGTTTCAAACATAGCGTGATCAACAGCCTCTCTTGCGGTTGCTCCCGACCAAACTACGGTTTGAAATGCTTGAAAATAGCTTTCGCAAGCTTCCACCGCACTGGTCATCAGCATTTCAACTTGGCTTTCAGTGGGCTCAGCACCACCTGCCAGAAGCAGAGAGTGGCGGAACATGATCGCACCCTCTTTTTCCCAAAAATCAAAATGACCGATAAGCATCTGCTCATTTATTAAGGAAAGCAGTTTGAGCAATTCAGTCGTCCGTGCCTTTGATACTGTTATGTCGAATGCACATGCGAAATGCAGCGATTCAAACTCCGGCATCCAGGCAAATGAAACATGGTAATTTGTCCAATGCCCTGCAACGGCAACGGCAATTTCATCATCACCGGTGCGTTCAAAATTCCATGCAAGACTGTGGGCGACATGCTCGATAATATCCACCGGATGGGCGTATCGTTCAATGTCAAAATCCAGAAGGCTCATCGTTACCTGCAATCAATTTAGCTGTTTCTGATCCAAAACGATCGCCCGATGCAAATACTAGCAGCAAGGCGACGCGTTACGAATCACTCAATAGATTCAGCATATTGATCCGACTCGCAGTTCATAGCCCCTTCGAGTCTGGCAAGTGAGATGAGTTGTGGATTGCACAGATTCTTTAGATTCACGTTTGGCGCTAAGCGACTCTGCCGTAAGCGTTTTTTAAAACGATACACAGGCTAAAAAATTACATGAAAATTATGTGAATAAGCGACGTAAATCTTGCTGCGAGTCAACGCGTTCACTTTTTGGACTCAAGTTTCTTGAGCCGTGCTTCGAGTTTTGTGATTTTCGATTCGAGAACTTCATTTTCATCGCGCGCCTTTGCGGCCATCTCTTTTACGGCGTCAAATTCTTCGCGTTGAACCAAATCCATAGATGACAGAAATTTTTCGGCTTGCGCTTGAAACACGGTTTCGGCTTCTCGCTTCATGCCTTGCGCCGCACCTGCTGCGTCCGTCATCAATTTAGCAAAATCGTCAAAAATCTTGTTGGGACCGTCAGCCATGGCATGTCTCCTTTTTCTAACAACTATCTATTGTTGCCATGTTCTGTTTGCAAGATGGAGCAATCCGCCATATTGACGCGTTATAACAGAGACAACAAACATGCTGCCCATCGCCCTGCCTCAATTGGCAATCGCATTTCCCAATATTGATCCTGTGCTGATCGCAATAGGTCCGTTTGCAATCCGCTGGTATTCGCTAAGCTACATTGTCGGTATTTTGCTCGGGTGGTGGTATGCCAGAAAATTGGTAGGCAACCAAAGCCTTTGGGGTGCACGCGCGCCCATTTCAGAGCCCGATCTAGACGATTTTTTGCTTTGGGCAACAATAGGCACGGTACTAGGCGGCCGGCTAGGATATGTGTTTTTCTATAGTTTTGATGCGTTCCTTGCAGAACCCTCATCGATATTCCGTGTTTGGGAAGGCGGCATGTCCTTCCATGGCGGCTTCTTGGGCGTGACACTGGCAATGATACTTTTTGCGCGCAAAAACATAATTCCTGTTTGGAGCCTGTTTGACGTCATTGCAGCGGTGGTACCTATTGGTATCGGCCTCGGTCGACTGGCCAATTTCATCAATGGCGAATTATGGGGCCGCGCGTCAGATGTGCCATGGGCAGTTGAGTTCCCAAGTGGCGGATTCATTGCACGACACCCAAGTCAGCTATATGAGGCGGCGCTCGAAGGCTTGGTGCTTCTGGTCATCCTTGCCATTGCCATCTACCGCTATGGCGTCTTGCGCAAGCCGCGACTTGCAACCGGCATATTTGTTGGTGGATACGGCATCGCACGAACCATTGTCGAGTTCTTCCGCGAACCAGATGCGCATATCGGTTATTTGGTCGGCGATTGGCTAACCATGGGCATGGTTCTGTCGGTGCCTATGATTGTTGCAGGGCTAGCCCTGATATTAAGCGCGCGTGAAGTGACATTCTTTGATCCCGACGAACAACAGCCAAATGACGCAACTTAAACAATTCTTGATCCGCCGCATCAAGACGGAAGGTCCAATGAGCGTTGCCGCCTATATGGCAGAATGCCTGTTCAACCCGAAGCACGGATATTATGTTAAGAACGAACCGTTTGGCGCGGACGGTGATTTCATCACCGCACCGGACATCAGCCAAATGTTCGGTGAACTAACAGCTTCTTGGCTTATCCAAGCTTGGCAAGATCTCGGCAAACCCAATCCAGTTACGCTGTGCGAAATCGGGCCGGGTCGCGGCGTGTGGATGCAGGATATAGTCAACACAATATCCAAACTGCAACCCGACATGTGCGATGCCCTGGACGTGATATTGATAGAGAAGAGCGCAAACTTGGCGGCATCGCAAACCAAACGACTTAAAAATTTAGCTATCAAGATCAAATGGTTGGATGATTTTTCTGACCTCCCCAACAACAAAACGCTCTTCATTGCAAATGAGCTTTTCGACGCCCTACCCATACGCCAGTACGTCAAAACAAATCAGGCTTGGCTGGATCGTGTGATCGCACTTGATGCGGATGACAATTTCACTTTCGTAGAGGGAACAGGTTCCCTGTCCGACAAATTGCTTCCACTAAATGCAGCTGCGGCAGCGGAAGGCACCATCTTCGAATATGCCCCGGCCCGCGAAGCGCTAGCCCAGCAAATCGCCGAACATATAAATCAACACGGCGGCGCTGCGCTCCTTATTGATTACGGTCACGGCAAATCAGATCTTGGCGATACGCTGCAGGCAGTGCGTGATCATGTCTATGAGGATGTCTTTGCAAATCCGGGCGACGCAGATCTAACCAGCCACGTCGATTTTGAAGCACTCAATATTGCCGCCAAAATGGGTAAAGCGCAGACCCATCAGATCGTAAGCCAGGCAGACTTTTTACTTGCCATGGGTCTTGTTGAACGCGCGGGTGCGCTGGGTTCCGACAAAGATAGTAGAGGGCGCGATGAAATCACCGCTGCGGTACATCGGCTTGCCGGTAACGCAGAGGACCAGATGGGAGATCTATTCAAAGTCATGTGCATTACCCAGCGCGGTCAACCAACACCTATGCCCTTCCAGAAACTCTAACTATTGCCAGTTGACACAAGTAAACCGATCCAACAATTTTCGAATATGAGCGAACCCATGACACAAGCGCTAGAACCTATTTTGAGCGAACCCCTGTCTGCTTTTGCCAGCAACGGAATTGCCCACGGCTTCTACACGCGGCAAGGCGGCGTTTCTTCGGGCATCTATGGTAGCCTAAATGCAGGTCAGGGATCCAAAGATGAGCCGAGTCTCGTCCTTGAGAATAGAGCGCGCGTTGCAACGGATTTAGGTATCGAACCCACACATATGGCAGGTTGTTATCAAATTCATTCTGCCAAGGTAATCACGGTCACTGAACCGCAAAGTTCCAAGCGGCCAGAAGCCGATGGGCTTGTAACCAACGTGAAAGGCATAGGGTTAGCGATTTTGACTGCAGATTGCGGCCCAATTCTTCTAGCTGATCCCGATAGGAAAATTATTGGCGCGTGCCATGCCGGCTGGCAAGGCGCGTTGACAGGTATTGCAGAAAACACAATTGACGCGATGGTTGAGCTGGGCGCCGAGCGGAGAAACATTACGGCCGTCCTTGGCCCCTGCATAAGCCAGAAAAATTATGAAGTTGGCGCAGAGTTCAAGGAGCGCTTTCGAAGCCATGATGAGAGCTATAAACGCTTCTTCGTAAAAGCGCTTAAACCCAATCACTACCAGTTTGATTTGCATCGCTTCATATTGTTTCGTCTGACCGAAGCTGGTGTGCAAGCGCATCGAACCGGGCAATGCACTTATGCGGACGAAAAGCGCTTCTTCTCCTATCGACGAACGACCCATCGCGCCGAACCAGACTATGGCAGGCAAATGACGACAATTGCGCTGATCTAGCAAATATGATTGTTGGCAATCAGCCTTGATTTGGCCGTTTCTTGCGTTAATGATTGAGATCCGTAGCCAGGGGCGGTTGAGGGCATTTTGATGCAGAAAAGCATAAACATTACGTCGCAACGGCGTCTCGCTGTATTAGGCCTATGCGCTTTATTGGGGGCGTGTAACTCGACTGATCCGACTTTAGGTGTCGAGCAGCCAGCGACGAACACGGCCAACACAGCAACCACGGTCACGCCAGCGACAACTACCACAGGTACTGAAGTTGCTAGTCTTGCGCCAAACGCTGCGCTCAGCAATGTATATTTTGCACCAATTGTGGGTGCACCCGTTACAAGTGTGACGGCGCTATCTAACAGATTGTCTGCAGCTGCGCCTCTTAACGGTGTCAAACTTGAATCATCGGCGTCGACTACAATCAATCACGAAATTCGTGGGTACTTTTCTGCATTGTCTGAAACCGGCAACATTACAGTGATTCATGTATGGGATGTTTTCAATCCCCAAGGACAACGCGTTCACCGCATCCAGGGCCAAGAAAAAATTGTTGGCGCAGCTAGCGATCCATGGGCAGCAGTTCCAGCAGCCACGATGGAAAAAATTGCCGATACAGTCTTGAGCCAATATGCGAGTTGGAACGGCGCTTCCTAACTAAAAGCCCCGGATTCAACAAGAATCACAACTAATCGACCGATTCCCCAATTGAATCGCCTCACCTCCCTTGCATCTTGGCGCGTGGTCGCTAAAACGCCGTCATCTGGACCGAACTGCGCACCATGAGGCGACAAAGGCATGAAACTATTTGCTGGCAACTCCAACCGGCAGCTTGCCGAGTCCGTTGCAAAATATCTGGGCATGAGCGTAGGTCGCGCCAATGTTCGTCGATTTGCTGACGATGAAATTTTCGTAGAGATTCAGGAAAACGTACGCGGCGAAGATATCTTCATTCTTCAATCCACATCGCGACCGGCTAATGATCATTTGATGGAACTTTTGATCATGATCGATGCGTTCCGCCGTTCCTCTGCACGTCGCATCACGGCTGTGTTGCCTTACTTTGGCTATGCGCGACAAGACAGACGTGCTCAAGGAAGAACACCTATTTCAGCAAAGCTGGTTGCAAACCTAATTACCGAAGCGGGTGCTGATCGCGTATTGACGCTTGATCTTCATGCTGGACAAATCCAGGGCTTTTTCGACATTCCAACGGATAATCTTTATGCGGTGCCGGTTATGGGGCGCGATATCAAAGCCAAATACAAAAATCTGAGTGATTTGATGATCGTTTCGCCTGATGTTGGTGGCGTTGTCCGCGCGCGATCACTTGCAAAGAGACTGGACGATACATTGCTTGCCATCGTCGACAAACGACGCGATCGACCAGGCGAGTCCGAAGTTATGAACGTGATCGGTGATGTAACAGGCAAAGACTGCTTCCTGATCGACGATATCATCGATTCAGGCGGCACGCTTTGCAACGCTGCCGACGCGATTATGAAGAACGGCGCGAAAAGCGTGACGGCCTACATCACGCACGGCGTATTGTCCGGCGCCGCCGTGGACCGCATAACATCTTCAGTACTCAAGGAATTGGTGATTACAGATTCGATCCAACCAACACCTGAGGTGAACGCGGCTAGCAATATCCGGGTCATATCGATCACAGATCTGATTGGTGAAGCGGTAGCGCGAACAGCGCATGAGCAATCGGTGTCCAGCCTATTTGACTAGAGAAATGACACTACAACGCCGACAATAGCGGCAAGTGCCAAGACCAACAACAAATTAAGTCTCAATCGAAGCAGCGCAATGCCGCTGCCAAGCGCGATGATGGCTGCTGTCCAATCAAATTGTGTGATGTCGATGGTCGGGATGTTGAAAATACCAAATTGAGCATTGCCCAATTCCCCGAAGATTACATTTAAGCCAAACCAAACAGCGAGATTTGCGATAACACCAACAATGGCAGCCGTAACGGCTGCCAAGCTTGCTGATAGCCATTTCAAATGCCGCAACCGCTCCATATGCGGCGCACCAGCGAAAATCCAAAGGAAGCAAGGAACAAAGGTAAAAAAGGCTGCAATCAAGCCTCCCATCAACCCTCCACCAATACTAGTTGCGCCTCCTACATAACCCACAAACACCAACACAAGGACCAACGGCCCCAATGTCGTTTCCGCAAGGCCAAGCCCTTTGAGCATATCGTCCGCACTCAGCCAGCCGTAGAACTCAACGGCCTGCTGTCCAACAAATGCCAAAACCGCATAGGCGCCGCCAAATGTGACGGCCGCCGTTTTTGAGAAAAATAATGCAGCATCGCTAACAAAGTCGCCCGGCGCAAAAATGATGGCGGCACAAAGGGCTCCTAACCAAAGTCCGCCCCATAGGATGATGGCTCGTGCAGTTTGAAGAACCGCGTCTTTAGAACTGCCCCGCAAACCGCCGATTTCGAGTGCGTTTTCTGCCGTCACTGACGCTGGCAGCCAAGCTGGCACGAATATCAACATCAAATAGCCAATCGCCGCCGCTCCAAAAATGATGAGCGGGAAAGCCAGTTGAACAAAGAAGATCGCAACGAAGGCCGCCACTGCCACAACATACATGATTGGACTGCCAAGCGCTCTTTGGGACACTTTTATCAATGCTTGCAACACAACGGCCAAAACCGCCGCCTTAAGGCCGAACAAAAGGCCCGCAACCAAAGGCACTTCGCCAAAGGCGACATAAATTGCAGAAACGCTGAGCATCATGGCGAGACCGGGCAAAATGAACAGAAGCCCTGCTATTAATCCACCGCGAATGCCATGCATGAGCCAACCTGCATAGGTGGCAAGCTGCATGGCCTCTGGTCCAGGAAGCAGCATGCAGAAGTTAAGGGCATGTAGAAACTGCTGTTCAGTGAGCCATTTTTTGTCTTCGACAAGAACACGGTGCATGACCGCAATTTGTGCAGCCGGTCCACCAAAAGATAACAGCCCAATTTTGGCAAAAGCGAGCGTGGCTTCAGATTGAGAAATTTGAGATTTCATATTCAAGCACAAACCAAAAGATCAAAATGGCTTACCCGGGTAACAATCTAATGTCATTCAAAGCCACTACTGACATGATGTTGTCAGCTACTCGTCTTGCCTTATACCCTACACGCTGAAATATAAACGCCATGACGGACCAAAC
>JBCDFK010000036.1:0-10288 GCA_039178065.1 Pseudomonadota bacterium
CTTGCAGCGATTGGCCTGATTGAAAGCTTACTTACACTAAACCTTGTTGGCGAGATTACCGGCCAACACGGTGGTGCTTCGCGCGAATGCGTTGCACAGGGTGTTGCAAACACTGTTACCGGTTTTTTTGGTGGTATGGGTGGATGTGCCATGATTGGTCAGTCCATGATCAATGTTAAGTCTGGCGGCCGTACCCGCCTGTCGGGCGCATCTGCGGCTCTCTTCTTGCTCGCCTTCATTCTTGTTGGTTCATCCCTCATAGAGCAGATCCCGCTGGCGGCATTGGTCGGCGTTATGTTCATGGTGGTTATAGGAACCTTCGCTTGGAACTCACTGCGCATAATGGGCAAGATCCCGCGCACGGATGCTTTTGTCATCATTCTTGTAACCGTTGTAACCGTGATGACCGATTTGGCGACCGCCGTTATCGTAGGGGTTATTGTTTCGGCCCTTGCCTATTCATGGCAAAATGCAACACGTATTTGGGCGAAGTCCCACACAACACCCGAAGGCGCGAAAGTGTACGGTATTGAAGGCCCATTGTTCTTTGGATCAACAGATGGCTTTGCTGAAATTTTCGATCCCAAGGGCGATCCCAAGAGTGTCGTTGTCGATTTTATGAATTCACGCGTCGTGGATCAGTCGGCACTACAAGCACTTGAGGAACTTGCCACGCGTTATGAAAATGAAGGCAAAACGCTTCAATTGCGTCATCTATCACCAGACTGTCATTCGCTGCTGACCAAAGCTGGCCAGCTCATAGTCGATGCCGACGACGATCCAGTCTACGGAATCGCTGTCGACTATGGCATGCGAACAGGCTCATTCGGTTCGGGGCATTGATCGCCCCGAATGTGATTAGCCGATTGCATTGTGCGCTGGTCCGTAGGGAAATTTGGTGATGTTTTCGACATCACCATTTTCGCCAATAACCAGAATATCATGTTCACGATACCCGCCTGCCCCCGGCGTGCCTTCCGGTACCCAGATCATTGGCTCCATAGAAACAACCATGCCAGGCTCTAAAATCGTGTCGATGTCTTCGCGCAGCTCAAGCCCAGCTTCTCGACCATAATAGTGCGATAAAACGCCGAATGAATGGCCATAGCCGAATGAACGGTATTTCAGCAGGTCTTTGCTTGCGAAGAATTCATTAATTTCGCTACAAATACCAGAGCATGTAGCACCTGGTTTGATGAGCGATATCCCCAGCTCATGCGCAGCCACATTGGCCTCCCACAAACTTAGTGATTCATCGTCCGGCTGACCAACAAACAAAGTGCGCTCCAACGCCGTGTAATAGCCTGAGATCATGGGAAAAGTGTTCAGGCTCAGAATATCGCCCTGCTGCAATTTGCGCGCCGTGACCGGGTTATGAGCCCCATCTGTGTTTATGCCGCTTTGAAACCACACCCATGTATCGCGATATTCGGCATCGGGAAACCGATCCGCAATTTCCAACTCCATAGCGTTGCGGCCAGCCATAGCGATATCAATCTCACGCGCACCCTCTTCAATGGCTGCGTGAATTGCGAAGCCGCCCACATCTGCTACAGCTGCTCCGTGCTTGATGAGCTCGATTTCTTCTTTTGATTTCACCATACGTTGGCGCATCGCTATTGGCGCAATATCCGACAGCCGATCGGTCTCTAGAAAACTCTGTAGTTGCTTGAGTTGGGCCAGGGTCATGTGATCACCCTCTATGCCGATATGCATCGCATCGCCGACCAACTGTTTGACGGCACGCCAATAATTATCACGCTTCCAATCTGTGTAAATCACATTGTCTTCGATCGAACGCCGCCATGGTTGGCTGGCATCTATATTGGCGGAAACAGTTGTGCAATTTGTTTGCGTGACAACACATGCGTAGGGCCGACCGAAGGCGCAATGCAAAAATCCGGAATAGTAAGCGATATTGTGCATGGACGTGAAAAGTACCACATCCACATCACGCTCTGACATTGATTTGCGGAGTGCATCAAGGCGTCGTCCATACTCGGCCTTTGAGAATGGTAATTTGGCTTTGCCGCCATCTTCTCTGGTGAAAAATTCTGGGCGCGGATGATTGTCCATCGCATTTCTCCAAGGGAGCGCTTTTCAAACGCTCTCATCACAAAAGCATCCGGGCGTGCAGGACAATTAAATTTCTGAGTACGACGACGCCATCGTCTCTATCCAAACTATCTCAAAATTTGTTTTCGTCAATTGGCACAGATGTGATCTGGATCAATGCGGCCGCCATTTGCAAAGCGACGATATCCGCTGGGAGGATGAACCATGTATAAAAGAATTATGGCAGCTTTTGACGGCTCTACTCATTCCGATTTAGCATTAGAAACAGCCTGCACTCTTGCCGTTTCTCTGGGTGCCGAACTACACATATTCAACGCACCTCAAGTTATTGAAGACACAATAATTGTTGGATACTCGACTGTGCCCATTCAACCAACCAAGGAACGCGTCGAGCTTGCATGCAGAGAAATATCCAAACAGGCAACGAAAATCACTGATAGATTCCAAGAGCTGGAAATCGAATACCACTTTGCCGCTGGCGATCCCGGTAGCATGATTGTGGATCAGGCCAAGGAAAACGAGATTGATCTCATAGTCCTTGGGCGACGCGGCTTGGGCCAATTCAGCGGTTTACTGGTCGGCAGCACAACAACGCGCGTCTCCCAACTGGCAGACTGCGCGGTGCTGACGGTCAAATAGCTATTCGCGTGGCGGCTGAACAAGACCTTTTTGGGTAGCTGGGCGCGCCAAACCGCGGTCTAGCCAAGTCATTGTGTGTGGGCGCGAATCCATCTCAAAATCATCGCCCGCTTCATAAAAATCGCGCGCTGCGCGTATCCATGGGAAAATTGCGATGTCGGCAATTGTATATTCATCGCCCATGATCCATTGGCGCCCATCAGCAAAGCGCTGTTCGAGCACTCCCATCAAGCGTCTACCTTCATTGATGTAACGCTCTCGCGGGCGAGGATCTTCAATTTCCTTGCCAGCAAATTTAGCAAAAAATCCATACTGGCCAAACATCGGGCCAACGCCGCCCATCTGAAACATGAGCCATTGGAGTGTTTCGTATTTGAGCGCAGGATCTGATGGCAATAGCTTGCCGGTCTTCTCTGCTAGGTAAATCAATATCGCGCCAGATTCCCATAGTCCAAATGCTTCTCCTCCAGGTCCATTCGGGTCAACAATAGCCGGAATTTTGTTGTTGGGGTTAAGCGACAGAAATTCTGGTGTCGTCGTTTGATTTAACTTCACCGTATGCGCATCATAGGGCAGACCGAGCTCTTCAAGCGCTATGGACGCTTTGACACCATTGGGCGTTGGAAACGAATATAGCTGGATGATATCTGGGTTTACCGGCTTCCAGTGTTCGGAAATTGGAAAGTCTGCGAGGGTCTTATTGGCCATAATTGTGTCCGTTGCTCGTAGTTGCGATCCACTCCAAGTAAGTGAATAGCTGTGAGTTACAAGGACATAAGTGAAATGAGAATATTTTTAACCCACAAACAGTGATCCAAATGCTTGAAGCTGCGTAAATTAACTATATGACGACAACATCCCCCCCGATCCTCGTCATTTGCTCAGGTCCTAGTCGACTGAGCACATTTTTTGCCGTGCTACCAGTTTTGGTAAGCACGGCTTTTTTTCGATCAGAGCTTCTTTGCCAAGTCCAATATGACGGAACTGGTTTTGCCGTTTTTGGGCACAAACAAACAAGCTTCGGATTTCAGCACGATGCCATCATCCAGAACGCGCAATGCATTGGCGCGTAGTGTTGAGCCCGTTGTCGTTATGTCGACAATTATGTCTGCCTGACCGGCAGCGGGCGCGCCTTCTGTCGCACCGAGGCTTTCAATAATGCGATAGAGTTGAATGCCATGCATTTGACTGAAAAACTGCTGGGTCAGTTGCCAGTACTTCGTCGCAATACGCAGTCGTCGACCGTGATTGGCGCGGAAACTCGCTGCGACTTCGCCGAGGTCTGACATGGTTTGGACATCGAACCAGGCATCAGGCACGGCTACGATAACATCTGCGCTTCCAAACCCAAGCCGCGCCAGCAGCTCAACCTTGTTTTCGCTCTCAAAGATTTTCTCACGCACCAAGTCTTCGCCCGTAACGCCGGCATCAACATTACCAGCAGCCACTTCGCGGGCAATTTCTGAGGCCGACAAATACGCGACTTCAATGTCATCACGCCCCTTTACCTTCGCGCGATAAGAACGCGGATCAGACGGCGGCAAAACCTCTAATCCTGCACCGGCAAGCAGTTCAATCGCGCTTTCTTTTAGTCGCCCTTTGGATGGTAATGCGAGGGTTACAACACTCATGATTGTGCCTCCGCAATTCGGTCCAGCCAAAGCGAGAAACCCACCCCATTGATCGGTGATGGTGCGCCCAACAAGCTGAGTAGTCGGTCGTAGCGACCGCCGCCGGCGATTACTGTGCCGCCAGCAGTGCGCAGCTCGAATACCAGCCCGGAATAGTAATCCAGCGGGCGGCCAAACGATGCGTCATAGGTGATGGATGCGAGATCCAATCCTGCTTCAACAAGCGCTGCATTGCGCTTGGCAAAATCAGCTACCGCTCCGGCGATATCCAAACCATTGTTAGCCTCAAAGGCCTCGAGTTCCGAAGTGGCGTTGTTGAGCGATACACGCAAACCCAGAAACTGGCGCAGTGTTTCGAGTTTTCCTGCATCGGGTGCAGACTTGGCAACCTGCAATTGAGCCATCAATCGAGAAGTGATTTCCGGAGCCCCTCGCCCGCCTGCATTGGCCAAGCTGGCATCAATCAGGTGACTGTGCACCAGCGCTTCCGCATCAGCCACATTGCCTGCATCCAGAGCTGCTTGCAGATCTTCTGGCAAGTTCGGCATTTTTGCGGGCTGCGCCAATTTTTCAAGTGCAGCGTTTAAAGCACCATCATCACCAAATGCATGGGTAAGCTGCAGGCGCCAACCCGCGGGTATGCCCAGTGCCTTTAGAACGGCATCAAACACGGCCTGATCGCCCAAAAGCGTTTCAAAATTAGCTTGCAGATTTAATGCTGCTACACATGTACGCGCATCGGCCAATGATCTGGCGTCTGCGGCCATCACATCACTATGGCCAATATCTTCGATACCTGCCTGCAAAAACTCTGACGCGCCGTTCTGGCGTTGCCGGAACACCGTGCCGACATAACCATAGCGCGCGGCATCGCTCGCTTGATCCACATGCAGGCGGCAAACAGGAATGGTGAACTCAGGACGCAAGCACATGGCCTGCCCGGTTTCGCTCTGGGTCAAGAATATCCGACGCCGCAATTCCTCGCCTGCCGTATCCAAAAATGGATCAGCTGGCTGCAGCACGGGCACATCGGTGCGGACAGCACCGCGCTCGACGATGATGGCCTCTACATCAGCCCGCGCTCCAAAGGATTTAAAGGTGGTCATCGTTCACGCACCCGCCTGCGCAGCCAGAAGCTTTTTCACTTCAGCCACCAAATCGGCTTCATTGATTTCAAATTGGCCCGGGCGTGCGGCGCGGTATTCTTCATTGCTCTCGATCGCTGCGGCCTGGCGTTTGCCCTCAATCATATCTTTGAGCTGGATTTTGCCGTTGTTGCGCTCATCAGAGCCTTGAATGACTGCAATCGGGCAATGGCGACGGTCGGCATAACGCAATTGGTTTGGAAACTTCTTCCAGTTTCCCTGGTACATTTCAGCGCGAATACCCGCATTGCGCAGTGTTTGAACAATTTTTTGGTAACGCCCGAGCGCTTCGGTGTCGCCATCCATCACTGTTACCAAAACCGGTGACAGCACATCGTCGGTGCCCAATTTGCCGAGGTTTTTCAGCGCCGTCATCAAACGCGATACACCGATTGAAAAGCCCGTCGCGGGCACGTCTTGGCCGGTAAAGCGTTTGACCAACCCGTCATAGCGACCACCACCGCCCACTGATCCAAATTGGACCTTCTCGCCCTTTTCGTTGGTGACATCGAAGAGCAGCTCCGCTTCATAGACAGGACCGGTGTAATATTCGAGACCACGGACAACGGATGGATCAATTTTGATGCGATCGTCACTGTAGCCGCATGCAGTGACAATATCCTCGATGGTAATCAACTCACCCATCCCATCTGCATAGGTTTGCGATGCGGGATAGGTTTCGCTTTCATCAGCAACCTGCCCGACGCCCATTAAAACCATTTCAGCCTGCCCATCATCCAACCCCGCACCAGGCGTGAAGTCGCCGCTGTCGTCCTTGCGACCTTCACCGAGTAGTTGACGCACGCCTTCGATGCCCAATCGATCAAGCTTGTCGATGGCACGGAGGACTGTCAGGCGTCGCTCGGCATTTTCGTCGCCGCCAAGACCAATGGCTTCCATCACGCCGTCCAGCACTTTGCGGTTGTTGACGCGGATCACATAGTCGCCGCGCGCGATACCCAGCGCTTCCATCGTGTCGGCCATCATCATGCACATTTCAGCATCGGCCTGCACGCCCGGTGCGCCGACCGTATCGGCATCGAACTGCATGAACTGGCGGAATCGGCCGGGGCCGGGCTTTTCGTTCCGAAACACCCAGCCATTGCGATAGGTGCGATAGGGCAGCTGAATTTCGTTATAGTTTTCCGCAACATGCCGTGCGAGCGGTGCGGTCAGGTCATAGCGAAGGCTCATCCATTGTTCGTCATCATCGGCAACGGAAAACACGCCCGCATTAGGCCTGTCTGTGTCGGGCAGAAATTTGCCCAGGCAATCGGTATATTCAAAAGCCGGCGTCTCGATGGGGTCAAAACCGTAGCGCTCATAGACTTCGCGAATTTTGCCGAGCATCTCATCGGTCGCGCGAATATCGGCTGCCGAACGGTCAACAAAACCGCGCGGTTGCCGCGCTTTGAGTTTTTGCGGTTTTTTCTTCTTTTTGTCAGCCATTTCAGCACTTCAATTATGAGAACATGTGTTGGCGCTCTCATAGTCGAGTGCTTGATGGCTCGCAAGGGTTAGTGCATCGCTACATGAACTGCATGAAGGCAGCCCAGGCTTTGCAGGCTTGCTACGGGTCGCAGAAATGCGCATTCACTAAATCGTCAGTTGGCAACAAAGCGAACCGTGCTAGAGCGGTACGTCCAACTGGAATATTGCTTTGCCTGTCTTTGTTTTTACCGCCATCACAATGGTTGCCTTTGCGCTTAACTCAGTTTTTGCGCGCTTAGCATTGCTGGATGGCGCCATTGATGAGGCGAGCTATACGAGCGTTCGCATAATCGCTGGCGCTGTAGCACTGGCATTGTTGATCATCGTAAGCCGCAAACAAACGCTTCGCACTGTTATCAAGGGCGGAAACTGGATTTCCGCCGCGGCGCTTTTTGCTTATGCCGTAACGCTTTCTTTCGCTTATGTGGGCGTTGAAACCGGCCTTGGTGCGTTAATTCTGTTTGCCTGTGTTCAGGCGACCATGATCGGCTGGGCGCTCTATAAGGGTGATCGGCCCATCGCGCCGGAATGGTTTGGCCTCATCGTGGCATTTGGCGCATTTGCCTGGTTGGTTTCGCCGGGTCTGGAAGCACCTGACCCGTTTAGCGCCTTTCTTATGGGATTATCAGGTGTGGCTTGGGGCATTTATTCGTTGCGTGGACGCAGCACATCCGACCCACTACTCGCCACAGCGGGCAATTTTGTTTTGGCCGTACCCATGAGCCTGGCCGTTTCACTGTTATTCTTCAGCCAAATCAACATGACCGCATTTGGACTTGCATTGGCTGTTGCCTCGGGCGCCCTCACTTCTGGGCTGGGCTATGCGCTTTGGTATCGCGTGCTACCGCAGATTGGCGCAACACAAGGCGCAATCGTTCAATTGACCGTGCCTGTGATTGCCGGCTTCGGTGGATTGCTTTTTGCCGCAGAGCCATTTACCGCGCGTTTCATCATCGCATCCATATTGATTTTGGGCGGTGTCGGTATCGCTATTATTGCCAAGACAAAGCGTATTTAGTTCTTCAACTTGTTCGTCAAAGCCATTGCGATGCAGTGTTTAAGTTGTTCCTTGGGAACAGCTTCGCCTGCATTGAAAACAAGCGCCCTTCCGCCCTCATAGTTGAAATCATCTGGATAGATTTCTTGGAAACGATCAACCAGCTTGGTGGTGCAGATAAACATCATCGCCACGGCACCATCGCGCTGCGCCAAACGGACCGAGCTGCCGACATTTTTCTTCTTGGGCGTAAAGCTGGGTTCGCCCCACTTGAGGCTTTCCTCAAGGTCGCCAATGCGAGGCGATTGCTCGGCCGCTTCAAAGATCAGCGATTTGAGTTCGCTAAACAGGTCGCTCGAAGCCATTACGGATCTCCTCTATCTCCTCCCGGAAACAACAACCCTCAATATGGTCATTGACGAGACCCATAGCCTGCATAAAAGCGTAGACCGTTGTCGGACCAACAAAGCTCCAGCCTCGCTTTTTCAAATCCTTGGAGATTTTTGTTGATGTCTTTGTAAATCCTGGAATGTTCTCTCGGGTTATCTTGGCAGGTCGTTCGCTTTCATTCGGCTCATGCGCCCAAAAATATGCAGCCAATGTACCAAATTCGGTGCGCAATTCTTGCGCTCGCCGCGCATTGTTGATGGTCGATTTGATTTTACCACGATGCCGAACAATGTTCGCATCATTGACGCAACGCTCAATATCTTCATCGGTAAAGGTGGCGACCTGATCGATATCAAAACCCGCAAATGCGGCTCTAAATCCCTCGCGCTTGCGCAATATCGTCAGCCAAGACAGGCCCGACTGGAAACCTTCAAGACATATTTTCTCGAACAAACGCGTGTCATCGACAACTGGGCGGCCCCACTCATTGTCATGATAGTCCCGATAATCGTCCAATTCGCCGTGCCACCAACAGCTATATCTACCATCTGGCCGCTTTATCAGTCCGTCTGTCATGGTTTCTCCGTTGTCTGCCTACTTGGTTGCCCGTTTGCTTGATTGCCTGTTTACCCGCGATTCACCATCTGTCGTAACGGGCTGATAACCTTGCCAAAAGGTTTCACACCTAAAACGCATTTTATGAACTTGGATTCATAATTGATACGCGGCTTTGAGTCATGTTCGTTCATCGAGCCTGCTGACAAATTTGTCAGGAGGTGTCAGGCAATTTTTTGAGAGTATGCCAGATGAAAAAGACGACGAAATTGATTGTAGGCCTATCGGCTACCGTATTTTTAATGGGTGCGGCACAGGCAGGTGAACGCTATGCAACACCTCCACCGATTGTTCTAAGCCCGGACTTAACCAGCCCTTGGCTTATGCAATTGAAGCCAAAACGACAGGCGACTGCGCCGGTGGCGACCAATATTGATCGCACTATCATTCAACGCAATGTGCAACCCCTTCAACCTGCACAGACGCAAACGGCAGCCGTAGCCCAGCCAAAATCGAAGTCCATGAGTTCGGTCTATCTGCCGCGCCAGGTCAACTATAATGGTTCGCAGAAGCCCGGCACCATCATCATCGATACATCTGATCGGTTTTTATATCTCGTGCAAGAAAACGGTACCGCGATGCGCTATGGTGTTGGCGTCGGTAAAACCGGTTTCAGCTGGACCGGCACCGAAAAAATTACGCAGAAAAAGGTCTGGCCTTCATGGCGACCACCAGCTGAAATGATTGCCCGCGAGAAGAAAAAGGGACGGATTTTGCCAGCCTTTATGGATGGCGGGCCGAACAATCCGCTGGGTGCGCGCGCTCTTTATCTCGGCTCAACACTTTACCGCATTCATGGCACCAATCAGCCCTGGTCGATTGGCAGCGCCGTATCATCAGGTTGCATCCGCATGCGCAACGAAGACGTGGAAGATCTATATACCCGGGTCGGTGTTGGCACGACCGTTATCGTCCGCAGCTAAGACAAACCGTTTGGGGTGGGGAAAAGCCGCTTGATCCATGTGATCAGGCGGCTCTTTTTTGGTAATTTGAGTCGACGTGACGTAAAATATTCAGTATGCACACGGCATCAATATTAGAGAATAGATCATGTTCAAAAGATTATCGCTTTCGGCGCTCATAACGTTGGCACTTTCTTCAACAGCGCATTCAGAATTCCAGATTTCTGCCTATGGCGGATTTCAGTCTTCTCCTCATTCGGATGTTACGATTACCGGCGCTAATCCCGATAGCTTCACTGCTGGCTGGGAAGGCCGCTCTTTTGAAGCACCACCTTTTTGGGGTGTTCGCGGAACTTGGTGGATAGATCAAATGCCTGGCTGGGGTCTATCGCTCGATTTCAC
>JBCDFK010000037.1:0-10254 GCA_039178065.1 Pseudomonadota bacterium
AATTGATTTTCGTAATGTAAATTAAATGCGCTAGAGAACCCCAAAATTGAAGGTGAAATGCATATGGTACAGGCTGAAATCCGGAAAAGAGGGCGTCCGCGCGCCTTCAATGAAAACATTGAATCCAAAACGGTTCAGTCGCTCGATAAGGCATTAGTCATTCTGAAAGCGGTGTCCGAGGGTGACGGTCTTTCTCTGACTGACCTGTCAACAATCACGGCCATCACATCGCCAACGGTGTACCGTGCGCTCAGTACGATGCAGCAACATGGTATTGTTCATTTTGATGAGGCTGCACAATTGTGGTCGATTGGCAGCGGCGCATTTCGCATCGGCAATTCTTTCTTGCGAAAAACCAACATTATCGAACAGTCGCGCCCAGTTATGCAGCAGCTGATGCGCGAGACAAAAGAAACCTCGAACCTTGGAATGCTAAATGACAGTGATGTCATTTTTCTCAGCCAGGTTGAAACGCATGAACCAATAAGGGCGTTTCATCGACCAGGATCAAAGGGCGCAGTTTATGCGTCCGGAATCGGGAAAGTTTTGTTCGCCTATATGGATGATGATGCAGCGCGACGCATGCTTTCTCGAACCCAAATGGAAAAGTTTACTGACAGGACCATGACCGACATCAATGCGCTCATCACACACAAAGCTGAGATGCGAAATGCAGGCTACTCCTATGATAATGAAGAACGGACACTCGGCATGCGTTGTATTGCTGCACCGATTTTCAATGCTTATGGTGAAGCAGTTGCTGCGATTTCAGTTTCCGGACCAACATCGCGCATTACAGAGGGCGATGTTGCCGAACTCGCGGATATCGTGAAACGGAGCGCGGCGACAATTACCGACAATATTGGCGGGCAGCCGCCGACAACCGATCGGCAATAGCTAATGAGCGCGTGTACCCATTTGCCAAACTGATTGAATTTCCAAATCGTCATTGAGGTGGATAAAGTTCCCAAACGCACCATCGACGAGTGAGCCATGCAAATGATCGGCTCCTAGGTATTTGGCCGGATAGTTGGATGCCATACGCAATGCCTCTTCGAGTTCGCATCTTGTATGTGTTGCCATATACCGAACAGCCGTGATCATATCCAAGTCTGCGCCTGCTAAGGTGCCATCAGAGAGGGTCAGTTGCCCGTCCCGGCGCGTAATTCTTCGCCCATTAAGCGTGAACTCACGCTGATCCGTGCCGATTGTTGACATGGCATCGGTGACTAGGAATAGTTTGCCTTCATCCTTTTTCATACTAAGTGCGATATTGATTGCGTCGGAATCGACGTGCACTCCGTCGGCGATGAGGCCACAATAGACTTTATCTTCATTGAGCGCTGCACCTACGAGTCCTGGCTCGCGATGGGTGAGGGGGCTCATGGCATTATAAAGGTGAGTGACCGAACTAGCGCCGGCCGCGAATGATGCCTTTGCGCGTGCGCTGGTTGTGGCCGTATGGCCCAAGCTGACGCGAATTCCAGCGCTTGCCAATGAAGCGATTTGTTCATCGCTGACCGATTCTGGTGCGACCGTGATCAGCAAATTGTCGAGATATTGCTTGGCTTCGCAAAGGACGCTTAGGTCTTGTTCGTTCATTGGCCGGATCAAGTCTGAGCTATGTGCGCCTTTCTTCTCGATCGATAAATGAGGTCCTTCAAGATGAAGTCCCAAAAAACCTGGAACTTTTGCAGACTGCGCTTTGATTGCTGCATCGATTGCTTGTTTTGTTACTTCAAGCCCATCGGTGATCAAGGTGACGAGAACTGCTGTCGTGCCAAACTGTCTATGGGCGTCACAAATAGTTCTAATACCTTCAATGGACGGCTGCTCGTTCAACAAAACGCCGCCGCCGCCATTGACCTGAAGATCGACAAAGCCTGCAGCTAATAAGCCGCCTTTCAATTGGTTGCGTTGATAGTCTGGAGCAACGTTATCAACTTGCACGATACCGCCCGAATGTTCGCCATCGATCAAAAGGGCATGATTTTGATGGATTTTAAGGCCATCAAATATTCTTGCACCGATATATGCTGTTTTGTTCGTCATACGGTCTCAGTTACCTTGAGAAGATGGGGCGGTTCGTCAGGGTTTAAGCCGAGCTTTCGTGACAGTTTTTCGATGAAGTTATAGAAGGTTACAACTTGTACTAATGGATCGGTGATTGAGTGGCTGGCGTTGACAACAGGAAGCGATTTTTCACCCCTGGAATCTGAATTAGTTACGAAAACGTCGACACCTTGGGCAGCAATTCGAAGGCTTGAATCAACGACGCTTTGCCGAGATGCATCATTTGAAGCCAACGCGAGAACAGTAAAACCCTCCTGGGCGATTGACACAGGTCCATGCAGGACTTCGGCCGAACTATAGGCTTCGGCATGAACTTGACAGGTCTCCTTGAACTTCAATGCGCATTCTTGTGCGATAGCAAATGAAGGTCCGCGTCCAAGCACATAAAGCGAATTCACTTGTTTGCCGTCAGATACAATATGGTCGGTAAGTTTTGACCAGTCACAATCAAGTGCCTTTTCAAACTCTGATGGAAGCTTGGCGATGCCTGCGAGAAGATCGGTATCTTGCTTCCAGTGCGCGACAACCATTAATCCGGCCACGATAGATAAGACAAAGGTTTTTGTCGCCGCAACGCTGAGTTCAACACCCGCACCGATGTTGATGTTTTGGTCGCTTAGTTGCGCCAATGGAGATGTGGAATTGTTGGCCAAGGACAATACAAGCGAGCCGCCATCCTTTGCTGTTTGCACACTGGATAGAATGTCTGGGCTTTCGCCGGATTGGCTGATTGCAATTGAAGCAGCGTTTGTCAGATGCATTGGTGCGCCATAGACAGAACTAATAGAAGGTCCGGCGGATGCAACCGGTACACCCAGTAGTAACTCGATGGCGTATTTCAAATAGGCTGAAGCGTGATCAGATGATCCACGCGCTATTGTTGTTACAACATTGGGTGCCAGCGTTCTTAGCTGAGCGCCAAATTGTTCCGCAAGTGCATCGCCCTGGGTTATCAATGTTTCGGTCAGCGCTGGAATGGAGGCGACTTCGGCTGCCATATGAGTGGTGATCTTTTGATGGGTCACGCGCGTTTGTCTCCGATTTGCAGCTCGGCAACGAAATCATAAGCGTCGCCGCGATAAATGGATTTTGTGAATTCGACGACAAGGCCGTTGGGCAAGTATGAAATGCGTTCGATGTTCAGGCCGGCACTGCCATCTTCAACGTCGAGCAAGTTTGCTTCTTCGCCCACCAGATTAATTGCGGAAATGCGCTGGATCGCGCGACTCGGCTTATGGCCGGACTTGTTGAGGTGTTCGTAAAGTGATTCGCCCACGCTTTCCGGATCGGGAAGATACTCCGTTGAAAGCGAGGCCCGCTCTAATGCAAGGGGCTTACCATCGGCTTTGCGCAAACGCGATAGTCGGGCGACTAAACTGTCTGATTTTAGGCCCAGCGCCATGATCTCTTCAGGAGACGGCGAGAACAGTCCTTTTTCAAGAAATGTTGATGTTACAATCTTGCCGCGACGCGCCATGTCTTCGGTGAATGAGGTCAGTCGGGTCAATGATTGTTGTACGCGTTCAGATTTGGGAGCCACGGTGGTACCCGATCCTTGCTTTTGAACAACCAGGCCTTCCTTGACCAATTCTTGCACCGCTTTACGAACCGTAATTCGTGACACGTCTGCAATTTCAGCGATTTCACGTTCTGACGGCAAAGGTTCGCCAGCTTTCATTTCACCAGAAACGATCGTGGCATTGATATGGGCACGCAGTTGTTGGTAAAGCGGACCGCTATATTGGTTTGCCCATTTCTCGGGCATCAATGCATTTTCGAATGCGTTCGGCATTAGACTGCCTCCGCTTCTGTAAAGTGTCGCACCGCCAGTGAGGCAGCACCCGCCACGGCATTTCCCAAGGGCGGTTGAATTCGTTTGCGAAGGTTGCTGTTAATCAGGTCCGCATAGAGTTTGCCCAGACCGCCAAGCATGCAAAAATTCTGGTTGTTGTCGACGAGAATGGCATCTAGCGTTTCTTCCACATCACTAACTGCTTTGCGTAAAATGTTTTGAGCAATCGGATCGCGCAACTTGGCATATTCAAATACCAGAGGCGCAAAAGTACCAAACTGACCGGGTTGAGCTTTGTGTGCGTATTCAACAATAATGTTGGGATCGTTGTCGAAATGCGTCAGAACTTTTTGTGTAAGATCTGAGCCCTCATGGATTCTATCGAAAGCGAGAAGGGTCTCTTGCAATAGGGCACGTCCGAGCCTTGACCCACTGCCTAAATCGCCGATCATATAACCCCAACCACCGACGGTTCTTATCTCACCATTGACGCGGTAGATGAATACAGAACCAGTTCCGATAATTGCGACAGCACCGTCGGCAGACCCTATGGCACCTTCAAGCGAGGTGACGGCATCTGTTTCGATAATGCAATTCCTAAAAGGCATATTGGCCTTGGTTTGCTTGGCATATTTGACGGAGTTTGCACCGGCTAAACCCATAAATGCATCGGCCTGATCCATTGAGCTGGAAGGGATGCCTGCGGCTTCAAACGCGTTTTGACAGGCTTCTAATATGTTGGACTGCGCAGCCTCAAAGTTTGTCATTATGTTAGCTGGGCCGGCATTGCCGACGCCTAAATGACTGCCTGCTCTGTCACATACAACGGCTCTGCAACCTGTTCCTCCGCCATCGATGCCGATAAGATAATGCATTCTCAACTCCTCACTGCTATAATACCAATTAAGTACCATTAACCAAGCACTTTTTTGTATTCGCATAAAAAATTTCATAATATATTGAAATATATAGATTAAATAAATTTCTTCAGCGTAATTTTGAAAAAGTGTTAATAAAAGTCTGGACAAGTGGTATTAAATTGGTATCTTATCGTCGGGAGAGTAATTTATGTCTTTAAGAACAACTGAGCTTCGACATCACCAATCAGGCGACATCGATATGTTGGCTTCTAGCGAAGCAGCGTCGATCTTGCTTTCTGGGCAGGTGGATGCGGTGCGCTCTGTGTTCGGGGCAATCCCAGCTATTACCCAAGCTGCTTCATTACTTGCTAAACGCTTTCAGCAGGGTGGCAATTTGATCTATTGTGCGGCAGGTAGCTCTGGCTTGATGGCGCTTGCCGATGGATTGGAGCTTCCCGGCACATTTGGAATTCCAAATACACGCATAAAAATACTTTTTGCGGGTGGCGACGCCTGTTTAAAAAATCTCTTAGGTGGTCCAGAGGACGATGAGAATCTAGCGATACAAGACATTGCCGCCGCTGATCTCTCTGCCGATGATACGGTCATTGCGCTCTCAGCGAGTGGATTAACACCTTACGCCCTGAAGGCGGTAGAGCTTGCCAAGAATGCCGGCGCGAAATCGGTAGCGATCGCGAATAATGAGGGTGCGCCGTTATTTAAAGATGCTGATGTCGCAATATGCCTGCCGACACCCCCAGAGGTGATTGCTGGATCAACCAGAATGGGCGCAGGTTCTGCGCAAAAAGTTGCGCTGAATATGATTTCAACATTGATGGCAATCGAGCTTGGCCATGTGCATGATGGCCATATGGTCAATGTTGTTGCTGACAATGAAAAGCTGAAACAGCGCGCGCATGGTATCGTTATGCAGATATCGGCATGCAGTAAACAAACAGCGCATGATGCACTTGACCTGTGCGGCGGTCATGTCAAACCTGCCGTCTTGATTGCATCTGGTGCCGAAAATCCGGAAGCCGCAAAAATTTTACTTGAACGCAATGGGCAGAAACTTCGACCATCGCTTTCAGAATTGAAGCAGAGCCAAGGCTCTAAACTGAAGAATGCGTAAGATGCGCAGTAAAGGGAGTGAAAGAATGAGAAATACTGTAATCAAGGCAGTGATGCTGGGTTCAACGATTTTGGCATCAATAGGTGTTGCCAGCGCGCAAGATGTGACGTTGACAATTGAAAGCTGGCGCAACGACGATCTGTCGATTTGGCAGGACAAAATTATTCCCGCTTTTGAAGCTCAAAACCCAGGTATCAAAGTTAAGTTTACGCCGTCTGCTCCAGCAGAATACAACGCTGTGTTGAATTCTAAGCTAGATGCTGGTTCGGCTGGTGACCTGATTACGTGTCGTCCGTTCGATGCTTCATTGAGCCTATATGAAAAGGGTCAACTCGCATCACTTGCTGATCTAGAAGGCATGAGCAACTTCTCAGATGTTGCAAAATCTGCATGGATTACAGACGATGGCGAAAATCCATTCTGCGTTCCAATGGCATCTGTTATTCATGGCTTCATTTACAATGCAGATGCTATGGCTGAATTAGGCATTGAAGAGCCCAAAACAGAAGCTGAGTTCTTTGCTGCATTGGAAAAAATCAAAGCGGATGGAAGCTACATTCCAATGGCCATGGGCACCAATGACCAATGGGAAGCCGCAACGATGGGCTATAACAATATTGGTCCAAATTACTGGAAGGGCGAGGAAGGTCGCAACGCACTCATTCGTGGTGAGCAAAAGCTGACAGACGAAGCTTGGGTCGCTCCATATCGCCAATTGGCCAAATGGAAGGATTATTTGGGCGACGGCTTCGAAGCGCAGACCTATCCTGACAGCCAAAACCTCTTCACGCTCGGACGCGCAGCTATCTATCCTGCCGGCTCATGGGAAGTTTCAGGCTTTAATGCGCAGGTTGATTTCGAAATGGGCGCTTTCTACCCACCGGTGCAAAACGCTGGCGATGATTGCTATATCTCAGATCACACAGATATTGGCATTGGTATGAACGCTGCCACTGAAAATCCAGAAGCGGCGAAGACATTCCTCAACTGGGTTGGCTCAAGCGAGTTTGCAACACTTTATGCAAATGCGTTGCCGGGCTTCTTCCCACTTTCCAAAGCGCCCGTAACGCTTGAAGACCCACTGGCACAAGAGTTCATCTCTTGGCGTGGCGAGTGTAATTCAAGCATTCGTTCGACTTATCAAATTCTGTCTCGTGGTACACCAAACCTTGAGAATGAAACGTGGAACGCTTCGGTCGCAGCTATCAAAGGCACAGAGACTCCGGAAGAAGTAAGTGCACGTCTTCAGGAAGGCCTGGCTTCTTGGTACAAGCCACAAATGAAGTAATGGTTTTGGCGGGTTTCAGTGATGATGCCCGCCATTATTTTATCTAAATTCGGGGAGTTTGAAAAATGGCGACTGATATTCCGAAAAAGCGTTTTCGGTGGCACATCATAGTTTTCTTGCTGCCCGCGGTGCTTGTCTACACCACGATCATGATTTTACCATTGTTCGGCACACTGCAGCTGTCGCTCTACACGCGCGTTGAGAATCTGCAGGTTTTTGTGGGCCTAGACAATTTTCGAACGCTCTTTGGCGATCCCCGATGGTCGGAAAGTTTCTGGAATGCGCTGAGAAACAATACCTGGTTCTTTGTAATCCATATGTTGGTTCAAAATCCGATTGGTATAATGTTGGCGGCTTTGCTGAGCAGTCCGAAATTGCGCATGAGCGCGTTCTACCGAACGGCCATTTTTGTTCCGACGATTCTGTCATTCGTGATAATTGGTTTCGGCTGGAAATTGATCTTATCGCCTATCTGGGGCATCGCGCCCGGCTTGCTTGATGCCGTGGGTCTCAAGAGCCTCTACGCCCCCTGGCTTGGCAAGGAAGAATATGCATTGACGACATTGAGCCTTATTTCGGTTTGGCAATATGTCGGTATTCCGATGATGTTGATTTATGCCGCGTTATTGAACATTCCCGATGAGGTTTTGGAAGCGGCCGAGTGCGATGGCATTACCGGCATGAGCCAGTTTTGGAAGATCAAGCTGCCGCTAATATTGCCATCTATCGGCATTATTTCGATATTGACTTTTGTTGCGAACTTCAATGCGTTTGACTTGATCTATGCAGCACAAGGTGCCTTGGCTGGTCCTGATTTTGCAACCGATATTCTTGGAACATTCCTGTACAGGACATTCTTTGGTTTCCAACTCCAATTGGGTGATCCGCATATGGGTTCAACGATTGCGTCGGCGATGTTCGCGATCATACTAATCGGCGTGTGCATCTATCTCTTCCTTATCCAGACGCGTATGCGCCGATATCAGTTTTAGGAGCGATATTATGAATTCTTCAAACCGCTCACTATTTAGATCGATCGCTGCGCACGGCATATTGATCACCTATACAATCATCGCCTTGTTTCCGGTATTCGTGATTTTGATAAACTCATTTAAGACGCGCAGAGCAATCTTTAGAGAGCCCTTGGCGCTGCCAAATGCGGACAGCTTTAGCCTTATTGGCTATGAGACCGTTTTCAAGCAAGGTGACTTTTTTCTCTATTTTCAGAACAGTCTGATTGTCACTTTGGCTTCCCTATTCTGCGTACTTCTTTTTGGCGCAATGGCTGCATTCGCCTTGTCGGAATATCGCTTCAGGGGCAATTCGCTGATGGCGCTCTATTTGGCGCTTGGCATTATGATACCCATTCGGCTTGGCACGGTCGCAATTCTTCAATTGATGGTTGCGTCGGGTCTCGTGAATACGCGAACCGCATTGATATTGGTATATACAGCTCAAGGCCTGCCATTAGCGGTGTTCATCCTGTCTGAATTTATGCGGCAAGTTTCCGATGATTTGAAAAATGCGGGCCGGATTGACGGACTTAGCGAGTATCGCATTTTCTTCCGATTGGTTTTGCCCTTGGTGCGGCCTGCGATGGCAACCGTTGCCGTGTTTACGCTGATCCCCATTTGGAATGATTTGTGGTTTCCACTCATCCTAGCGCCAGCTGAAGAGGTCAAAACGCTGACACTCGGTTCGCAAGTCTTCATTGGCCAGTTTGTTACCAACTGGAATGCTGTCTTGTCTTCCTTGTCGTTGGCGATCCTCCCGGCGTTGATCCTTTATCTCATATTCTCGCGTCAGCTCATACGCGGCATCACAGCAGGAGCAGTCAAATGAGTGCAGCAGAAAAACCCATCCGCGTTGTTGTCGCTGGCCTCGGCAATATGGGGCTCAGCCATGCGCTGGCCTATCATGAGAACGATGGATTTGAGATTGTTGGCTTGGTCAATCGATCAAAGATCGATCTACCTGAAGCACTGACGAACTATCCGTTCTTCAATTCTTTTGACCAAGCTCTGGCGGATTTGAAACCAGATCTTGCGTCGATCAATACTTACTCTGACACCCATGCCGATTATGCGATCATGGCGATGGAGGCCGGTGCGCATGTATTCCTTGAAAAGCCGATTGCGACGACGGTTGAGGATGCCGAGCGCGTTGTTGCCACTGCAAAGAAGCACGATCGCAAGTTAGTTGTTGGCTATATTTTGCGGCACCATCCGTCATGGATGCGCCTCATCAGTGAAGCGCGAAATCTGGGTGGACCATATGTCTTTCGCTTAAACCTCAACCAGCAATCTAGTGGTGCGACATGGCACACACATAAGCAGCTGATGCAGACGATGTCGCCAATCGTTGATTGCGGTGTGCATTATGTTGATGTGATGTGTCAGATCACAGATGCAGAGCCTGTTAAAGTGCGCGGCATGGGCGTGCGTTTGAGCGATGAGATCGCAAGCGACATGTATAATTACGGGCATTTCCAAGTGCTTTTTGATGATGGCACTGTGGGTTGGTATGAGGCTGGCTGGGGGCCGATGATTTCCGAGACAGCGTTCTTTGTTAAAGACATTATCTCGCCCAATGGCAGCGTTTCGATTGTGATGGCGGAAGGTGCCAAATCAGATGATATCGACACACATACCAAAACCTCGACCATACGGATTCACAATGGGCGATTGAATGAAAATGGCGATCTGGCTTTCGCTGACAATGATGTTTCGATGAGTGATGAACCGGGGCATCAAGAACTGTGCGATCGGGAACAGGCCTATGTTCATCAGGCAATAACCCAGAACATCAATTTAGACCGACATATGAGCGATGCGGTGCAGTCACTTAGGATTTGCTTGGCGGCAGATGAGAGCATTCGCCTCGGAACAGAAATTGACCTTTAGATTTTAGGAGCGGGATTGTGGGATCACTACAACTCAAAAACATTCACAAGTCATTTGGCTCAGTCGAGGTGATCAAGGGTATCGACCTTGAGGTTCAAGACGGCGAGTTCGTCATTTTTGTTGGCCCATCGGGATGCGGAAAGTCAACGCTTCTACGCATCGTTGCAGGTCTGGAAGACGCGACAGAGGGTACGGTTGAAATCGAT
>JBCDFK010000038.1:0-10178 GCA_039178065.1 Pseudomonadota bacterium
CACCAATTCGTTGTGCGATTTTGTGGTGCTAAAGCGATAGGTCCTATTCTTCAGGGTTTGGCAAAGCCAGCAAACGATCTATCACGCGGCTGTTCTGCACAAGATGTCACAGACATGATTGCCATCACCGCAGCTCAGGTAAAATGACTCAAATTCAATGACTTATATGTGAATGTTGAATCGGCTTCTTATCGCCGCATCAATCTCAGGGGCAATCAGCGGCGGAGTTTGTGCAGTTAAGATCTGCTCCACTTTCGCCGTTGCTTTTTCCAATAGTTTTGGCTTACCCAATTCTTCCCATTCCTTAGGGCTCGTGCGGTCAGCGACATCCGGATAGACATAATCGCGTTGCATAAGCTCCAACGTTTGAGCATGGCCAAGATAGTGTCCAGGTCCATCCAGGCAAACTTCTTTGATGACATCAATATTCACAGTGTCTTCGGTCACCTCAATCCCGCGCACGCATCGCAAAACTTGACCAAGCATATCATTGCCCAACACCAAAGATTCAAAACAAAAGCCTAGAAGTGATGCGTGCATTCCAACGGATTCATAGACCATGTTCAAACCGGTCAACCCGGCCATTACGTTGGAAATGCCCTGCTCCCAACCTGCCTGCATATTCGGCATTTTGGCATCTGCAATCCCAGCAGCAGCACCGCCTGGAAGGCCGTAAAAACGATGCATTTGGGCGCAAGCCGCCGTTAACAGCGCTTGCTCACCCGAACCGCCAGACATCGCGCCAGTGCGCAAATCAGAAACAAATGGCCAAGTCCCAAACACAGCGGTATGGCCAGGCGATATGGCATTCACATATATCACGCCCGCTAAACATTCAGCCACGGCTTGTACAACCGCTGCCGCCATTGATGCTGGCGCCGTCGCACCTGCCTGCCCTGCGCTTAAAAGCAAAACCGGCATGCCAGCGCGAATACAGGTTTCCATGGCTTCGCAGCTCTCGGTGGCAAACTTCATCGGTGGTACGACAAAACAATTCGTATTCAGCACAAATGGTCGGGCGCGCCACGCCTCCTCACCGCCGGCAATCATATGCAAAAGTTCAATACAGCCTTCCACATGGCTGGGATCCGAAAAACTCGTACCAATATGCTTTGTTGTGCCTGCACAAGCGCCATAAATTGTGTTGATATCCAGCTCAAAATTATCAGTGATATCGCGGCAGACTAATGGACGCTGGAAAAAGTGAATATTATCCAAATGATGCACGAGCCGAGCCGCATCATACAAGTCTTGTACGGTAGATTCGCGGTACGCATTACCCTGAACATCAACCATATGAACGGCAGCGCCCGCCGTACCAAAATGAACTTTACTACCCGATAGATCGAGATCGTATTGGCTGTCCCGGGCGCAAAGTGTGATGTTTTTGGCAGCCATGGCCAACATGTCTTCCACAAGCTGGCGCGGAAAACGCAAACGGCCATCATCGCCCAACTCCGCTCCAACACCCACCATTGCTTCAATGCCAGAAGGCGGTGCGTCGGCAAGGCCAATTTGTTCAAGAGCATCAAGAGCCGCATGGTGTATGCGCCGAACACCGGCATCGGTTAAAGGACTATATAATCCACCCTCAAGGCCCGCCCTTACAGGCTTCAAATCATCAGGTAATGCCGCTGCTCTCGCTGCAATACGGGAGGCACGCCCCCCAGCACGACGAGATCTTGTTTCCTCAACCTTGCCCATATCACACCTCCCATGACAGGACGACGCTGCTACCAGAATTGCAATTTGGCAAGCGTTATTTTTTTTGCGTTAGGCCTTTACCCTCTCGGACTTTGGGTCATACATCGGTTTCATGGAAGCTTCTGCTTCAAAGCGCTCGCCAGCAATTTCAATTTCAAACTTGGATTCGAGCATTTCAGCCGCTTTTTCGCCCTTAGACGGCACATAGCCAAGGCCGACCGCAGCACCCAATGTATGTCCATAATTTGCTGAAGTGATGTAAGAAACTATTTCACCATCACGCAGCAATGGTTCGTGATGATACATCAGCGGTTGCGGATCCTTGAGCTTGAACTGCACAAGGCGCATTTCAAGCCCGTCTTCGCGCTTCTTGAGCACCGCATCCCGGCCGATGAAGTCTGGCTTGTCGGTCTTCACTGCAAAACCAAGACCCGCCTCAACAACATGATCTTCGCCCGTGATGTCGTGGCCAAAGTGTCGGAATGCTTTTTCAATGCGCAGACTATCCATCATATGCATGCCACATAGCTTCAGGTTCATATCGTGGCCGGCTTCAAAGATCGTTTCAAACACATGGGCGGCCATATCGGTTGGCATGTAAATTTCCCAACCCAGCTCACCCACATAGGTGACCCGGTGTGCACGCGCTAAACCCATGCCAATTTCAATATCATGTGCTTGCCCGAATGGATGATTTTCATTGGTCCAATCATGGCTAGAGACCTTCTCCAGCAAACGCCGTGCATTCGGACCCATGATCGCAAGCACACCCTCAGAAGAGGTTGCATCAAAAATTACGATGTTGAAGTCGCCTTGGTGTTTTCGCATCCAATGCAATTCACGCTGCACCGTCGCAGCAGGCGTCACAACTATATAGCTGGTCTCTCCCAATCGAGTGACAGTGACATCAGCTTCAATGCCGCCGCGATGGTTCAAAAATTGAGTGTATGTGATTTTGCCAGTCGGAACATCTACATCGTTGCCGCAAATATAGTTCAGGAACTTGCAAGCATCCCGACCCTCCACGCGGATTTTGCCAAACGATGTCATATCGTACATGCCAACATTTTCGCGCACTGCACGGTGCTCTTCTGCTGAGTTTTGGAACCAATTTTGACGTTTCCAAGAGTATTTATACTCAGCGTCCTGATTTGGGTTGGCAAACCAGTTCGCGCGCTCCCAACCAGCAACTTCGCCAAAGACCGCGCCCTGATCTTTCAAATGTTGGTGAAATGGCGTGCGACGCACACCCCGCGCCGTGGCCATTTGGCGATAGGGGAAGTGATCCGCATAAAGCAGACCCAGCGTTTCCTTTGAGCGCTCAAACAAAAAGGTCTTGTTGTTCTGAAACGGCTGCATACGGCGAATATCAACATCGCCTAAATCAAACGGTGGCAGACCTTGATCCATCCATTCTGCTAGCGCCCAACCCGCACCGCCTCCAGATTGAATACCGATGGAGTTAAATCCGGCCATAACGAAGAAGTTCTTCAAATTAGGCGACTCACCTAAGTGATATGCATCATCAGGCGTAAAGCTTTCGGGCCCATTGAAGAATGTATGGATGCCTGTTTCAGCCAATAATGGCAAACGCTCTACGGCCTGCTCCAATATCGGTTCAAAATGATCAAAGTCTTCAGGCAATTGATCAAAACAAAAATCATCCTTGATGCCGTCCATGCCCCACGGCTTTGAGTCTGGCTCAAAAGCACCGAGCAACATTTTGCCCGCATCTTCTTTGTAATAGGCGCACTCATCAGGCACACGCAGTACGGGCAGCTGCTTGAGATCCGGAATATTCTCCGTAACGATGTAGAAGTGCTCACAAGCGTGCAACGGCACGTCCACACCAGCCATCTTACCGACTTCACGCGCCCACATGCCACCGCAATTGACCACATAATCGGCATCAATAGTGCCATGCTCATCCGAACCATCAGCCTGCCAGGAAACACCCGTAACTTGACCATTTTCCTGATGAATTTCCGTGACCTTGATGCCCTCGAAAATCTGCGCCCCATTCATCTTGGCGCCCTTTGCAAGAGCAAGCGCAATGTTGGAAGGATCGCCCTGCCCATCCTTCGGCAAATATACCGCCCCTTTCACGCCTTCGATATTCAGGTGCGGATAACGCGCCAGCGCTTCCTCTGGCGAAATCTCTTCGACTTCAACACCAAAAGCACGCGCCATCGAAGCCTGGCGGTAAATTTCTTCTTTGCGTTCTTCAGTCAGCGCAATTGTAATCGAACCACAACGGCGAAATCCCGTCGCAACGCCAGTCTCTGCTTCCAAATTTCCATACAGTTCCTGGCTGTATTTAGCCAATCGTGTCATGTTTTTGGAGCTACGCAACTGTGCAATCAAGCCAGCGGCGTGCCATGTTGTGCCACAGGTAAGCTGCTTGCGTTCAAGCAGCACAATCTCTTTCCAACCAAGTTTCGCCAAGTGATAGGCAACTGAGCAACCTGCAATACCGCCACCAATAATGACAGCGCGCGCTTTTGAGGGAGGCGTCTTCATGCCCGTAGCCTTTCATTTTTAGGATCCCATAGTGGCCAATCAGGTTGAACTTCGGCACGGCATTTCTTGCCATAAATCTCGACACTTAACTTCGTGCCAGGTTCAGCCAAATCAGCCTGAACAACACCCAGCGCAATTGACGTGTTGACCCGGTAGCCCCAACCACCAGACGTCGTCTCACCGACAATCTTTCCATTATGGAAAATGCTGGACATGTAAGGCGCATCACAATCATCCGTATCCAATGTCAGCGTCACAAAGCGCTTTTGGACCCCGGCTTCAAGCTCAGCAGCTATTGCTTCTTTACCCGGGAAGTCCTGAGGCTTTTCAATGCGAACAAATCGATCAAGACCGCCCTCAACCATCGAATAGTCAGACGAAAGATCGCCCTTCCATGTACGATAACCCTTCTCGAGGCGAAGACTATCGAGTGCATACATGCCAAATGGTTCGGCACCGGCGCCGATCACAGCATCATAAAACTGCGGCATGTCTTCTAAGGCAAAATGGATTTCCCAACCCAATTCACCAACAAAGGACACGCGGGCGATTGAGCAGCTTAGATCACCCATCTTAGCTGGCTGGTGGGATAACCAACCCGATGAGAAGTCAGCATCAATAAATGAAGAAAGCACATCTCTGGACTTAGGCCCGCTGACAAGCAACACGCCATAATCTGCGGTTATATCGGTTAGTGTCAGCGAACCATCGCTGGGCAAACGCCCCTCAAGCAGTTCAAAATCGTGCCACTGCGCGACCGCTGCTGTCATCAAAGTGAAATCATCTTCACCATGGCGAATAAGCGACATCTCGGTCAGGATGCGTCCACGATTATCGGCAAAATATCCAAGGTTCATCCGGCCTACCTTTGGCAAGGCACCGGTCACTTGGCCCCGCAACCACTCGGCTGCGCCCTCTCCTTTCAGGCTATATCGTGAGAAACCATGCATTGCGATAACACCGCAATCATCGCGCACAGCTTCACATTCCTCTTTAATCCGTTGTTCCCACGGGCCTGAACGCGACCAGGTTTCGGTCGATTCTTCAGAGGTGTCATCGCCATCTTTAGCGAACCAGTTGGCGCGTTCCCAGCCGTTGTAAACGCCCATTTGCGCGCCTTGCGACAACAGTTTTTCATGAATTGGAGAAAGTTTTTTATCACGCGACGCAGGCCATTCATGGCGCGGAAAATGCATCGCATATTCATGACCATAAGTTTCCAGCGCTTTGCCCAAGCAGAAATCGTGATCGGCGTGTGATGTATAACGGCGCGGATCGACAGACCACATATCTTGCTCGGTCTCGCCATACATAATCCATTCGGCCATGACTTTACCTGCGCCACCGCCTTGCGCGATGCCGAACGTAAATGAATGCGCTTCAAAAGCATTTTTGACGCCTGGCATCGGTCCAATCATTGGCAGACCGTCTGGCGCATATGGAATTGGTCCATTTATAACGCGCTCAACACCCTGAGTGCCCAACACGGGAACACGCGCCATCGCGTCTTCAATATACCATTCCAAACGCTCCAGATCATCTGGATATAACTGGAATGAGAAGTCATCCGGCATCGGATCATCAGGCGTTACCCAATGCGCCTTGCAGTTGCGCTCATAAGGACCAAGGTTCAGACCATTTTTGTCCTGACGCAGATAATACGATGAATCTACATCGCGGATCATCGGCGTTTTGCGACCATTTTCCTTGGTCCAAGCTTCAATCTCCGGAATTTCGCCCGTCAGGAAATATTGGTGGCTCATAACGATCATGGGTACGGTACGGCCGCCAAAGGGCTTAAACCACTCACCAATACGCTGCGCATAATAACCGCCAGCATTAACGACATACTCGCAGCGGATATCGCCCTTCTCAGTGTGGACAATCCACTCATCGCCATCGCGAGATACGCCTGTCGCGGGACAGAACCGCTGTATTGATCCGCCAAACTGACGTGCGCCCTTTGCCAAGGCCTGTGTAAGCTGAGCCGGGTCGATATCGCCGTCAAGAGAATCCCAGAGCCCACCGGCCAAATCATGAGTTTCCATAAATGGATTATGTGCCCGCAGCTCTTCTGGCGTGCAGATATCCATTTCCAAACCCTGATGACGCGCCTGCGCAGCAACGCGTTCAAATTCCATCATGCGCTCTTTGGTGTGGGCTAATCGAATAGCACCTGTCACATGGTAATTCATTGGGTAGTCAACATCGTCGGCCAGTGTCCGATACATTGCCAATCCGTAGCGCTGCAGGTTCATCACCGCCCAGTTGGGCGCGAAATTGGGGCAGTTACCCGCCGCATGCCAAGTGGAACCAGCTGTGAGTTCATTCTTCTCTAGCAGGACGCAGTCTTTCCAGCCTGCCTTTCCCAAGTGATAGAGTGTAGAAACGCCAACGACGCCTCCACCGATGATAACAACTCGTGCGGTTGATGGAAATTCAGACATTTATTTCTCCCCTTGCGCCATTCCGCGCGATGAATCAGTAAACAGGTGGCGAAATCACCCAAATTGCAATTGCCGGTTCGGTGCCCGTATTGGCCCAGCGATAATCTTCATTTTGAAACTGAAAACTGTCCCCGGCTTCGAGCGTAAAACCGCGATCTCGAAACGAAAGCTTTAGTTTGCCAGAAACCAGATAACCTGCCTCTTGCGATGGACGAGCGCTGATCCAATCGCTTTCACTATCGGCTTCAAACGTGGAATGGATGATCTCAAATTCACCCGACAAATCCGGCGATAGCAGTTCCTCCACAAGGCCATCTTGGCGCGAACCAAGAGAAGCGCGGCTTTGCTTACGCACCACAAATCCGCGTTCGGCCTCTTCGGCCAAATCGTTGCGAAAGAAAAACGAAATTGGCACTTCAAATATCTTGGATAGCTGGCGAATATCTTCAATCGAAGCATCAGCCTGCCCACGCTCAACCTGGCTAAGCCAACCGACAGAGCGATCTATGCTGTTCGCCAATTGAGTGATTGTTAAGCCATGAGACTTGCGCAAGGCACGCACATCGTTGCCGAAATGATTGCGCACATCAATTGTTATAGCGTCTGAAGAACCGATAAGAGACATTCGAAATCCAGATAATGAAATATTGACTAATAATTTCATTTATGAAAAAAACACAAGAACTTTTTCAAAAAGTGCATCAGGAAGTCTCAATAAATGACGCTAAAGATCGTTTCATGTCACTTAATGAGACTTTTAGTGCCATTAATTTCATCAATAGCACCAGCCTGGCTTGATCATAAGACCAGTTAGGCCCATAGTGCCAGATATCAGATTTTGCTTTTCTAAAGAGTAAAAAGTCATGCGGTACAGTCTATTCCACGTTGAACGACAAGACACGATGTCTCTGCAATCGCAGATTCGCGAAATGCTCGTTTCCGCCATGATTGCAGGTCAACTACCTGCCAACTCACCAGTTCCATCAACCAGAGCAATGGCAAAGCGCCTCAAGGTTTCGCGCAACACCGTGATGCTCGCCTATCAAGCGCTGGCTGCGGATGGATTTCTGGTCGCCCGCGAACGTTCAGGATTTTATGTGGCTCCAAATGTGCAAATCGCACCCACTCACAAATCCAATCAGCTATCAGAGAAAAAAGTCCAGACCGGCACGCCGGTAGAATGGAACGATAAGTTTCGTATTCAGCCCGCAAGCCAACGCAATATCGAAAAGCCTGCTGACTGGCACGATTACAAATATCCTTTCATTTACGGGCAAGTTGATCAAAAGCTGTTTCCCATCAGCGCATGGCGCGATTGTATGCGCCAAACCATGAGCCTTAAATGGCTCGACGCATGGACAGATGATCGTTTTACGGCTGACGATCCGATGTTGATTGAGCAAATCCAACAACGCGTACTCACACGGCGTGGTGTTATGGCAAAGTCGAGCGAAATACTCATCACCATGGGCGCGCAAAATGCGTTGTTTTTGCTGACCCAGTTGCTGGTGCGCTCCAACACCAAGGTTGCCCTTGAGGACCCTGGCTATCCAGACCTACGCAACATGTTTGAGCTTCGATCTGACGACGTGCGACTGGTTCCGGTCGACAATGAAGGCATTTGCGTTGACCAGTTGGGCGATGCGGACATCGTATTCGTGACACCAAGCCATCAATTTCCGACCAATGTAACGATGAGTTTGCGCCGCCGTCGAGAACTGCTTGAATGGGCAAACGAGAACGACGCGCTGATCATCGAAGATGACTACGAATACGAAACCAATTATCAGGGCGAACCCACCCCTGCCCTAAAACACTTGGACACAAATGGTCGTGTTCTGCATGTTGGCAGCCTGTCAAAATCTATGATGCCGGGCTTACGAATGGGTTTCGTCGTCGCGCCGACACAAGTGGTCGAGGAATTGCGCGCCTCCCGGCGTCTTATGCTGCGCCACCCACCAGGCAACAACCAGCGTGTTGTTGCACTGTTCCTGTCTTTGGGTGGCCATGATGCGCTGATCAACCGCTTGCATCGTACTTACTTAAAACGTTGGGAAGTTTTGAGCATGGCGCTGTCAGACCACTTTCCTGGCTGGTCGTCAGTACCGGCATTTGGCGGTACGTCGTTTTGGGTCGAAGGACCTCAGGGCTTCGATACGAGATTGCTCATGGAGGAAGCCAAGAAAGAAGGCGTCTTGATAGAACCTGGGGATATCTTCTTTGGCGACGCCCAAGGAAACCGCAACTACTTCCGACTTGGTTTTTCTTCAATTTCAGAAGACCACATCGCAGATGGGATAAAGCAGTTAGCTGCAGCAGCTGAGCGCGTTTTGGGGCATGCTCCGGCAAAGGCCATTACGAACAAAAGAGTGACTTCCGTCGCTGCTGAATAATATAACATTCGTTGTTTAAAAACGCAGCACGGCGTGCATTAAACAGGCAAAGCGCGATAACATAATCAAATTTAGTGATTTTATTCCCTCTGGACTCATTACGACGACAAATTTGGCGCTAGGCGTAAAAGCCAAACCGCAGTCTGTTCAATTTAGTCGTAATTCCTTCTTAAGAAGGACGAACCGGCAACCCCTGTATAAAAAGATGCGTGGGAGCGCACAGATAACAGGTAAATAGTTGTTTTGGTAAACTTGAAACAGCATCTCGCTGACGAAAGTCAGCTAATTTTGGGAGAATTTATATGACGTTGAAAAAAATCGGCCTCGGCCTAGCAACTGGTGTGGTAATGGCCATGTCTACAGTAGCAGGTAATGCAGATGGTCATGGCGAACTGACTGTCGCTTACTTCTTGGAGTGGCCAACACCAAACCAATTCGCGCAAATTGAAGGCCTCTATGAAGAGGCTCTCGGCATGAAAGTGAATTTCGTATCATTTGATGCTGGTACAGCAATGTCTGCAGCAATGGCATCTGGCGATGTTCAGATTTCATTCTCGCAAGGCATTCCGCCATTCGTGGTTGCAGCATCTGCCGGCCAGGATCTACAAGTCGTAGATGTTGCCGTTTCATACTCTGAAAACGACAACTGCGTAGTACGCAGCGGTCTTGAAATCACAAAAGAGAACGCAAAAGAGCTGGACGGCAAAGAAGTCGGCGTTCCGCTTGGTACAGCTGCTCATTACGGCTTCCTAAAGCAAATGGCACATTTTGGCGTTGATACATCAACAATGAAAATTGTTGATATGGCTCCACCGGATGGCGCTGCAGCTTTTGCTAACGGCAACCTAGATATGGTTTGTGGTTGGGGTGGCTCACTTCGCCGCATGAAGGAGCACGGCAACACATTGTTGACCGGCGCTGAAAAAGAAGAGCTTGGCATTCAGGTTTTCGATGCAACAACTGTCTCAACACAGTGGGCAAAAGAAAACTCAGAAACTCTCGCTAAGTTCCTTAAAGTGACAGCTGACATGAACGCTAAGTTCGCCGGCGAAAGCATGGAAATGATGCTGCCAGTGGTTGCTAAAGCAGCTGGTATGGATGCAGATGCCACAAA
>JBCDFK010000039.1:0-9975 GCA_039178065.1 Pseudomonadota bacterium
GCGGTGCCACTGGCGACAATCATAAAAAACAGAGCTCTGTTTAAGGGGAAACGCGTCGGCGTTGTGATTACCGGCGGAAATGTGGATTTGAAAAAACTTCCATGGATGCAATCATAAACATCCCCACGAATTGGAGAAACAAAATGAACGTACAAATTAACGTCGATCAAAGCGAACTCGAAGTGGGTTACGACATTCCTGCGCTGCCTGGCATGAATGAAGCCGACATTCAAACGCCGTGCCTTGTTCTCGATCTTGATGCACTAGAGCGCAATATCATCAAGATGGGCGATTTCGCGAAAGCTCATGGCATGCGCCACCGGGTACATGGTAAAATGCACAAATCGGTCGATGTAGCCTTGCTTCAAGAAAAGCTTGGTGGATCGGTTGGTGTTTGCTGCCAAAAAGTCAGCGAAGCAGAAGTGTTTGCCCGCGGAGGTATCAAAGACGTATTGGTCTCCAACCAAGTCTGCGCACCGCAGAAGATTGAGCGCCTTGTTCAAATTCCGAAATTGGGTGCACGCACCATCTGCTGTGTTGATGATATGAGCAACATTGCAGATCTATCTGCAGCGGCCGTACGGCACGGCACAGAGATTGAGTGCATTGTGGAAATCGATTGCGGCGCCGGTCGATGCGGCGTGACGACAACGCCAGAAGTCGTCGCTCTGGCTACTGCAATTGATAAAGCACAGAACCTAAAATTTTCGGGCATTCAAGCCTATCAGGGCGCAATGCAACACCTAGATTCTTATGAAGAGAGAAAAGGCAAAACCCAAATCGCAATCGATATGGTTGCCGACGCCGTCGGAGCATTGAAGGACTTGGGCCTCGAATGCGACATTGTCGGCGGTGGCGGCACCGGCTCTTACTACTTCGAAAGCGCATCCAATGTTTACAACGAATTGCAGTGCGGTTCCTACGCATTCATGGACGCAGATTACGGTCGTATTCTTGATAAAGATGGCAAGCGCATCGATAAGAATGAATGGGAGAATGCACTCTTTATTCTAACCTCTGTCATGAGTCACGCCAAAGCAGATAAGGCAATTGTTGATGCAGGCCTCAAGGTCCAATCTGTGGATTCTGGACTGCCATTTATCTATGGGCGTGACGATGTCGAATATGTGAAATGTTCAGACGAGCACGGTGTCGTAGCCGATCCAAATGGTGCATTGAAAATCAATGAAAAGTTGAAACTCGTGCCGGGTCATTGCGATCCAACCTGCAATATCCATGACTGGTATGTCGGCGTCCGCAATGGCAAAGTCGAAGTGGTTTGGCCAGTTAGCGCGCGCGGAAAAGCGTTCTAGTAATAACCGAGTTCAGATAGCGAAGTGCCCTAGTCGCATATTTTGCCAATCGAATTTACCTATATAGATCAGAATGTTGAGTGGAAGTATTCATGATAATCGTAACTGAAGAAACCTGTCGTGAACTAATTGGCAGATCAGAAGCCTTCGCCGCTGTCGAAGCCGTGTTCGGTGCAATGGCGAGCGGCAATGCTTACAACTTTCCAGTAATCCGCGAAGCCATTGGCTATGGTGATGCGCTGTATGGCTTCAAATCCGGTTTCGATAAAGCTGGTCTTGTTTTAGGGCTCAAATCGGGTGGCTACTTCCCAGGCAATGACGCCAAAGGATTGACCAATCATCAGTCGACCGTATTTTTGTTCGATGCCGATACGGGTCAACCCAAAGCCATGGTTGGCGGCAATTATTTGACCGCCGTTCGGACCGCAGCAGCCTCGGCGGTTTCCATCAAGCACCTCGCCCGCAAGAACGTAAAAACGCTCGGCATGATTGGCGCCGGATTCCAATCTGCATTTCAAATGCGCGCTGCATTGGAGCAACGCGAGTTTGAAAAAGTCATCGGCTGGAACCTTCATCCAGAGATGCTCTCCCGACTAAATGACACAGCCAACGAAGCCGGCCTGCCATTCGAAGCAGTTGAATTAGATGCGCTCGGCGCACAAGCCGACGTGATTATTTCAATCACTTCAAGCTTTGACCCAATTTTAAAAAGCTCTCAAGTAAAACCGGGAACACATCTGGCTTGCATGGGTACAGACACAATCGGCAAACAAGAAGTGGAAGCCGAACTGGTGGCGCGCGCAGAAGTCTTCACCGATGAGATTGCCCAGGCGATATCCCTTGGCGAAAGTCAGCATGCATTTGCCGATGGATCACTCAAAGAATCTGACATCATAGAAATTGGCGCAGTCATTAACGGCACACACAAAGGCCGATCAAGCGATGATGCAATTACGTTGTTTGATGGAACTGGTGTTGGTCTGCAAGATCTTGCCGTCGCTTCGGCAGCAACGGATATGGCCGTTGCCCAAGGCAAAGCACAAATTTTTGAGATTTAGTTTCATGATGGAGCATCAGGGCGTCGATGGCTTTGCGTAAAGTGCGCGCAATAAAATCGGCGTCAGATACATGGGTATTTGATAGCACCCAATGAACAATAATACCGGATCGATCGCTTCCTTAGGCAGGGCCACTAAAAATAGGGCGATATTCCTGTTGCCCGCAATAATTGAAAACGGAACACGCTCGTTTGTTAGGTTCGTTTTTCCCAACACAAAAAATGCCAAAAACTGAAGCCCGAAGTTGACAGCGAAAGCCGCCGCCAACCATTTGAAGAAGACAATTGGGTCTTCGAATAGTGTGGTTCCGACGCTCGACATCAGCCCCACAACGATGACAGCCATCGCGATGGCCGAAGCACCATCGATCGCCGAGATGGTGGATTGCTTTGGACGCTTCATAAAGAAGTGCCTCACAGCGAACGCCAATATAGTGGCTACGGCAATAACCAAAAGCAGTTTACCCGATGCAACAAACACACTTGCCGGCGCACCGAATGCTGGCACCCAAAAAAATACTGGAATAATCGTGAGCGGCAGCACTGCCGTGCTGATGACAAGTAAGCGAAGCGCTGGCGCTGGGTCACCATCAACCATAATGGTGAGGTTAGGGCTGCCGGAGACAGGTGAAGCGGCAGCCATCAAGATGATTGCAGTTGCCAAAACGCTGTCCAACATGCCTAAAGCAGCGAATAAGACGATGAACAATACAGGTAAAATAACCTGGTAGAGCAACGTGATAGCAGAAACTGTGGGGATATCTTTTAGCGCACCAATCGCATCTTTGGGTCCAATTCTTAGTGCAGCGAGGAACACTAACAATGCGACAAGTTCCTGGAGCCACGGTCGTAATTGAAGCGCGAGTGAAGGCAGTGCTACTCCCGCCACAAGGCCGGCCACAAGAAGCAACCGACCATAGCGCGCAGCAACTTGCAAAAGGCGCAAAATCATATCCATTGCAATCCTCGCACAACGAGGATGATGGCAGCGATTGTGGTGATCGCCAAAAGATAGCGCCGATAACGATTATCAAAAGCGCCGCGCAAATATCGAGATGCGATGTAGCCGGCACCAACGCCCGGCAACATGATCAGCGCTGTCAAAAAATGTTTCTCATTTGCCCAACCACTCACATAAAGACCAATCAGCGACAGTGCGCATCCAAGCGCAAAAAATGCAGCCAGCGTTGGTCTCGCATTACGCGCTTCACGGTTTTGATAAACGATGGCCATTGGCGGTGCACCCACCGAGGTAATTGTACCCATAATGCCAGAGACAAAGCCCATCCCACTGATATTGAAGATAGAAAAAGGCAGCCGCCAACCAGCAACGGAAAATATAACGGCCAATCCAACCATTAAACCGAATATCAGCTCAAACAGGTTTCTGTTTGGCAGTGACGCCAGAATGATCACGGCTGCGATAATGCCAATGATCCGGCCAATTGTACCAAAGCTAACTTCTCGCCAAACAATCTCATCTCTCTCGCGCCACGCTCCGATTACTGCAGTCATAAAACCCATGAAAAGCGTTGGTGCGGGGACCAGTTCTGGATCGATAATTGCTAGTAGCGGCGCAGCTGTTAATCCAAATCCCATACCGAGACCAAATTGTACAATCGCACCAAGAAACACGATCACCAAAATAGCGGTCAGCGACCATGGATTTGCCAGCGATGCCAGCGGTAGAACTTCAAGCATTATGTAACTCTAGGCTAACCGCCGGGACCCTGACGCATGTTTTCCGGAAGCCACGTTGCAAGTTCGGGGAACATGATCAAAACAAAGACCATAACAACCATTATCAAAAACATGGGCAGCGCTGCCTTGGCAATATAGCCCATTTCATGTTGTGTCATGCCCTGCAATACAAACAGGTTGAAGCCAATGGGCGGCGTAATCTGTGCCATCTCGACAACCACAACGATGAAAATTCCGAACCAGATAATATCAATACCGGCCTGCCTGATCATCGGTTCCACAACTGCGATGGTCAAAACAACCGATGAAATACCATCTAAGAAACATCCTATGACGATATAGAAAACCAGCAAAGCCATCAGCAGTTCAAAGCGAGATAGCTCAAGTGAACCGATCCACTCTGCCAAGGCACGCGGCAACCCAGTAAAGCCCATGGCGAGCGATAGGAAGGCAGCACCCGCCAATATCAGCGCGATCATCGCAGACGTGCGCGTAGCGCCCATCAAACTCGCGACAAAAGTCTGCCAATTCAATGAACCTTGGAAAGCGGCAAGCGTTAATGCGCCTAACACACCAAAGGCCGCAGCTTCTGTTGCCGTTGCAAAACCAAGATACATTGAGCCGATAACCAATAAAATCAGCAAAATTACTGGAATAAGAAAACGTGAATTTGCCACCCGCTCCATAAAGCTCATTGGTGCTTCCGGCTTCGGACTAAAGTTCGGCGAAAGCTTAGACATTACTGCGACATAGAGCATGAACATCGACGCCAAAAACAATCCCGGCAAGATACCCGCGATGAAGAGCTTGGTGATCGATTCATTGATCGTAACACCATAGACTATGAGCGTAAGCGATGGCGGGATCATGAGACCGAGCGTCGCCGCCCCTGCCAAAGTGCCAATCACCATGGTTTCAGGGTACTCGCGTTTGCGTAGCTCAGGGATCGACATCTTGCCAACAGTGGTCAGTGTCGCAGCAGACGATCCGGACACTGCAGCAAAAACCGTGCAGCCAACAATATTGGTATGAATCAATCCACCCGGTAGCCGAGCCATCCAGGGCGAAAGGCCCTTGAACATATCTTCAGATAATTTCGTTCGGAATAGCACCTCACCCATCCAAATGAACAACGGTAGCGCCGAGAGTGTCCACGAAGAGGAAGCACTCCAGATCGTTGTCATCATCGCGTCGCCAACTGGCCGCGTGGTGAAAAGTTCCATGCCCACAAAAGCAACGCCGAGCAGTGCAAGACCGACCCAAACACCGCTGCCCAACAACAAAAACAGGACAAAAACAAATATCATGATGGCGTAGAAATTTTCCAAGACTACACCTCCGGCCCGGTAAATTTCTCGCCGTTCAAATTGTGCTTGTGCGTCTTCAGAAGCGTGACCAGATTATCAATGAAACAAATAGCGAGCAGTATCGCGCCAATTGCAACTGGAACTTGGGGAACCCAGAGCGGCGTTGCATCACGTCCCTGGCTGATATCGTTCCAGCGGATTGATCCTTGAACAAGACGAACTGAGTAAAAAGCCAGATAACAAGAAGCTAATGTGCCGATTATGAAGCACCAGATTTCAGCCCAAATGCGGCGCTTGCCAAGCGCGTTCAGCAGAATGCTGACCCGAATATGAGCATCCGCATTGAGTGCATAGGCAAAAGCTAAGAACGATGCGGCAGCCATAAAGTATCCGGCATAGGCCGTCGAGCCGGGAAATGAAATGCCGAGCCAGCGGCAAACCATTTGAACAACAATAATGCACAGGAGTATCAATAGGCACAGTGCGGCCAGCGCTCCTGCCCCCAAATAGAGCTTATCCAAAAATCGACGCATGCATCCCCCACACACAAAAAGGGCACCGCCAAAGCGATGCCCAATTGATTACTACTTACTATATGCGTCCATGATGGCTTTGCCGTTTTCACCGGCGGCCTCCAACCATTCAGCGGCCATGGTTTCGCCAAACACCGTCAGTTCAGCTTTCAATGCATCACCTGGCGGTAGCGTTTCCATGCCACCATCAGCCAAGCCTTTGATGTAAAAATCCGTCAGTTCTTTAGCTTTGGCAAGACCATCGGCCGCGGCAGTGGCGCCACAGTCTTGGATTGCTGCCTTTGCGCCATCGCTTAGCGCCGCATATGCGTCTTTGTTTACAAACACTGTATTGCGCGGAAGCCAGGCCTGCACATCATAGAAGTGTGTGAGATGTTCCCAAACTTTGCGGTCATAGCCAGTTGAGCCAGACGAAATGAATGCTTCTGCGACACCGGTGGCAAGAGCTTGTGAGAGCTCTGCCGCTTCAATTTGGACTGGCACCATGCCAGCAAGCTCCGCAATGCGAGATGTTGCTGCATTATATGCGCGGAACTTTATCCCTTCCATATCAGCTACAGACTCAATTGGCTTTTTGAAATAGAGGCCCTGAGGTGGCCACGGAACAGCATAAACATATACAAGGTTTTGCTCATCAAGCGCCTCGCTCATTTTCTCCTGTGCAGCTGCCCAAAGCTTCTCTGAATCATCAAATGATGTGGCGACGAAAGGAACTGAATCAACACCAAACAAAGGGTTTTCGTTAGCGTGTGCTGACATAAGACGCTCGCCGATCGGCGCTTGACCTGTCTGAACTGCACGCTTGATCTCACCACCTTTGAAGAGCGATCCACCTGGGTGCGTTACGATTTCAAGATCGTTGCCGCTGTCAGTTACGCATTTGGCAAATGCCGCGGCATTCTCTGAATGATAATTTGACGCTGCATAAGCTAGCGGCATATCCCATTTTTCTGCAAATGCAGCACCGCTTGTCGCCACGAGCACAGCGGCTCCCGTCAATAATGTCTTCGTAATACGCATGTTTCTCTCCCAAAGGTTACATTACTATTTTGTATCGAAGCGCATCGGAGCGTAAGGCGCAAGCTCCAAATTGGATTTAACGCCGCCGATCATCTCCGCAAGGAGGCGGCCAGTTTTCGGCCCAGCGGTTAAACCAATATGGTGGTGACCAAAGCCCATCCAGGCATTTGCGATAGATGGAGACCTACCGATGATAGGAATTGAATCGCTAGGTGCAGGCCTGTGGCCCATCCATTTTTCTACGCGCTTCCACTTCAAATCTGGGAGCGCAATTTTCACATTGCGTAGAAGTAGTTCAAAGGGCGCTTCCGACGGTGCCGCTTCCAGGCCACCAAACTCCACGATGCCCGCAAGTCGAATTCGCCCTTCCATTGGCGTAATTACAAATTTGCCTGCCGCATGCATAACGGGCACTTTTGGCATCATATTAGGTTCCCAAAGTTCAACATGATAACCGCGCTCAGATTCGAGCGGTACATTTACACCAAGCGCTTTTGCCAGTGGCCCCGACCAGACGCCGGCCGTGACCGCAACTTCATCAAATGCAAGGTCGCCATTGCCGGTTTTAACCTTCGCTATTCTTGCACCGTCTAACTCAAATCCTGCAACTTCCGATGTCATCAACTGACCACCCAGCGATACAAGAAGTTCGGCCAAATCTTTGATGTACTGCCCCGGATCGCTAATGCGACCATGGTCGCCAAGTCTCACTGCAAAGTTCAATCGATCAGAAAACGCGCCATCAAATTCGTTTACTGCAGCGCCTTCCAGCTCTTCCCAAGCAAAGCCCATTGCCTTTCTTATAGACCACCCAAAGCCGTCGGATTCAAAAGCTTGACGATCCTCATAGAGATAGAGATAGTCGCTTGGTACAATCCACTTTGCAGCGGGGCTATCTTTTGCGAGCGCCTGATGCTCGTGCAAAGTATCGCCGGTCACGCCATAAATGGCTTTGGCAATTCTGTTTACGTCCGCTTCATTGGCATGGCGCAGATACTTGGTGAGCCAAGGCAGTAAGGTCGGCAAATAGCGCCATTTGAGAAACAAGGGTGCATCCTTGTCTAGAAGCATTGCGGGTGCTTTTTTCACAATGCCGGGGACCGTAACGGGCACGCAGGCGCATGCCGCCAGCACCCCACCATTGCCAAAACTTGCGCCAGCCGCAGGTCCCGACTTATCAATCAGCGTAACATTATGGCCAGCGCGTTGAAGCCAAATTGCCGTCGACACACCAACAATGCCAGCGCCAATAACTGCGATCTTTTTAGCGGGCATTTCCATGCTTGCTTTCATACTGAAAATCCGTGTTACTCCAAGCTACAAGATCAATCATGCGTTGCATGGTCAACCGGAAATTCAACATGAATCCAAAAGGTAAAACAGTCGGCGTGCTCATGCTCGAAACTCAGTTTCCGCGTTTGAGAGGCGATATCGGCAATCCCGACGGGTTTGAATTTCCTATTATTTATAAAGTGGTAGACGGAGCGTCACCTAAAAAAGTCGTTGAGGAACAAAATCGGCAACTCGTTGAAAAGTTCATCAAAGGCGCAAAAGAACTCATTGATGAAGGTGCCAATATAATTACTACAAGTTGCGGATTTTTAGGACGCTACCAAAATGAAATCCAAGCCCAATTGCCGGTACCTGTTTTTACATCTGCACTCCTTTTGATGGATGGTCTCGAAGCCGAATATGGCAAAGGCAATGTGGGTATTTTAACGATCTCAAAAACCGCAATGACAGCCGCATTTTTGGCAGGCGCTGGAATTGACGACAAAACACCGATTGGCTCTACCGAAACAGGTTTGGAATTTACTCAAGCCATATTGGCAAACCGAGCTTCATTTGATGAACCTCAATGCAAAGCCGACTTAGTGCAAGCGGCGCTGAACCTTGTCTCCGCGCATCCAAATATTCGAGCTATCCTGCTTGAGTGCACCAACATGCCACCACACGCAGCGGCGATAGAAGCAGCAACTGGATTGCCGGTCAGTTCGTTAAACGACCTCCTCAATGAAAAAGCGGGATCAATGCGCCACTTGAAACTGACCTAGATCAAAGCACCGGAGGTTTCGACCGACTATGGTGACCGTACAAGGAGGATAGACTATGTACAAAAATATCTTGGTGCCAATCGCGTTGGAGCATGATCGTGATACAGCGGGCGCAATGGACATTGCGCGGCTTCTATTGTCCGATGGTGGGAAGATCACAGCGTTACACGTAATGGAAGCTATTCCGGCCTATGCAACGCAGTACTTGCCCGCAGCTCAAATGGAAACGCGTCACGCCGATGCTGAAACACTGCTCAAAAGTGAACTAGGAGTTGCCAAAGACGTAAAGGCCGTCGTCCAGACCGGCCATTCAGGCCGTACCATTGTTGAGTATGCAGAGGCACATAAAATCGATTGCATTATCATTGCTTCGCACAGGCCCGGTCTCCAAGACTATCTGCTTGGTTCCACCGCAGGGCGCGTGGTGCGCCACGCAAATTGCCCTGTCCACGTTCTGCGATAGACCATTCAACAATTCGGCGATTATGCAGCCACCGCTTCCTGCGGTGGCTCTTTTGCACCCGTCATAAAGGCAACAGCGTCAGACATCGTGTAATCCTTTGGATCGATAACGCAAAGGCGTTTCCCCAATCGGTGCACGTGAATGCGGTCGGCGACTTCAAAGACATGGGGCATATTGTGCGAGATCAAAATAATCGGAATACCGCGTGCTTTTACATCTTGGATGAGCTCCAACACTTTGCGTGATTCTTTTACACCAAGCGCTGCTGTTGGCTCATCAAGGATAATCACTTTGGAACCAAACGCAGCCGCGCGCGCAACAGCTACGCCTTGGCGCTGTCCGCCTGATAGCGTTTCTACCGCCTGGTTGATGTTTTGGATTGTCATCAAGCCAAGCTCAGTCAATTTATCCCGCGCTAAGGTTTCCATCTTTTTGCGATCGAGTTGGCGAAATACACCACCCAAGATGCCGCTCTTCCGGATTTCTCGACCCATGAACATATTATCTGCGATCGACAAGGCCGGCGA
>JBCDFK010000040.1:0-9582 GCA_039178065.1 Pseudomonadota bacterium
CACGCTCGGGCGGGCCGATAGGGCGCAGGCTAAACCGATGATGATGAAGCTTTTAGGGTTTTCGGAATTCCTGACGCCGAAAGCCAGGGCGATGGTTGCATTAATCACAATTGGTTTGCCCGCATTACTACTTGCCGTTGTTCTGATTCAGCCTTGGGCAGAGCCGAAATGGATGTTCCTGGATTCACTTACTGCGGCAGAGCTCTCAGGTGACTGCTGTCATGTCTACTATGGCTTTATTTCCAATCTGGGAATCTTGCTGTGGTGCGGAACGGCAGCGGTCTGCTTCATCGCGGGCGCTTGCTTTTATGTATCCAATTCATCGAGTACGGTCACTCGGTTCGCAATAATGGCTAGTCTTTTGACAGGCTGGTTGGCGCTTGACGATATGTTCTTATTGCATGAGTTGGTCCTGCCATCACTTGGTCTTCCGCAAGTTGTTGTCATCGGCATCTATGCAATTTTGGTTCTCGGCTATCTAGGTTTGAACTGGCGTTTCATCATGCAACAGGAGTGGTGGATATTGGCGGTCGGAAGCGGCACGTTGTCATTGTCGGTCATTGTTGACACCGTTTTCCATAGCCTGGTTCCCGTATTTGTCTACCTAGAGGACAGCGCAAAATTCATTGGTATTGTGTCTTGGGCAAGCTTTCATTTGCTTACTATTTTCATGCACTTAACCGGGCGCATGGTTGCGGAACACCCGTTGCCACAGGAGGTATGACGTGGCACGTTCTGCCGAAACTATTTTGCTTCTTGGCAATTACAGGCCGGCGCTAACTCTAACCCGTGTGTTTGGGGCAGAAGGACATCGGGTAATCGTCGGCCTAGAAGGATGCGATGGTGGCGCGGAACACAGCCGCTTTGCATCACATGTTTGGGATCACCCACCGCTGGTTGATGAAGAGGCTTTTTTAGCAGCAATCGAGACTTATGTTCTCGAACAGGACATCACACTTCTATTCCCAGTTTCAGAAGACTTTGTCACAGTATTTGTGAAGCACAGAGCACGTCTGGAAGCGCTGGCTCCCATTGCCATGGTTGATCCGGATCTGGTCACTAAATGCCTGGACAAGGTTCTGATGATGAATTTGTGCTTAGAGCACGATGTTCCTTGCGCACCGTTTTCAATCGTTCATTCAAGAGACAAGCTACAAACACAGTCCAAAGAACTTGGCTTTCCCTTGGTCGTTCGTTCAGAGCGATCAACGATCAGACTTGATGGTCAGAAGGCCATTACGGTCTCATCGGACGCGGATCTCAACTATCTGACCAGCGTCTGGCCCCAACGTGAAACGGGGCTTATTCTACAGCGCAAGTTTAGCGGTCAGCGGTACAATGTCTATTTTGCGGCAAATAGCGGAACGATGTATCGTCATGTTCAAGCAGTCATTCTTAGGACCGATAGTCCCGATGGATCAGGCCTTGCAGTCGAAGGCGAAACAGTAGTTCCGCTCGAAAATCTGAGGGACTACACAGCCCGCCTATTATCAGCCATCCAGTATACCGGCATTGGCTGTGCTCAGTTCCTTGTCAATGAAGATACCGGCGACGTCAGTTTCCTTGAAATCAACGCACGCATTGCGGGTAATCTGATTGTGCCCGAGGAAGCCGGACTGGAACTCAGCCCGATTCTAATGCAGCTTGCCTTAGAGCAGCCTGTTGATGATAGGATTATCGAAGGCCGGACCGGGATTCGATATGTCTGGACGTCTGGTGAAATGATGGCTGCTATCGTACGCAATTTGAAGGGTGAAATCGGCCTTTCGCAACTTATCGCTCGGCTATTTGCCGCCACCAAATGTGGCCTCAAAGCAGATCTTCATATGGTATTTAGCTGGCGCGATCCAATGCCAGGAATTGTTACCTTGCTTCGTTTGCTTCCTTCGCCTTCGGGCTTGGTGAGGCGATTATCTTCACTCCTCTGCGCTGGTCCTGCAGAAGATCATGCGCAGAAAGAGAAAAAGACTTGACCAATATTGATGCCAGTTGCCCAGAATTCATCCAATCTTCTAAGGTTGATGTTTCTTCGCGTTCCACCAGTGATGTGCAGCTTGCATATGTCACTGCAGAACAATGGGATACTTTAGCGACCGAATTTGAAGATATATTTCATGAGCAAACAGCCGCATTCAATATGGCCCGCTGGGACGGAAAGCGCTGTGAGTTTGTGACCGTCACTCGGCATGGCAAAATCATCGGCGGTGCAGCGATTGTCGTGATTCCTACCCCTGTTTTCCGCACTGGTCTCGCCATATTGAAGTGGGGCCCAATCTGGCGAAAGCGCGATGCAGAAGTAAATTCCGATCATTTGCTTCTTTGCCTGCAAGCTATTCGTGACGAGTTTGCCACGCGTCGAAACTTGTTTTTAACGGTCATGCCGCGCGGAGAATTCCAATATTCAGACATAGCAGTAAACCACTTGCGCGCTCTAGGTTTTACTGCTGGCAAGCCTCTTCCTGCGCCTACTCGCTATTTGGTAAATACGGATCAAACCGAAGAGGAATTACGCAAGTCCCTGTCCCAAAAATGGCGCTACAACCTCAAAAAGTCCGAGAAAAACGCATTCGAAGTTGAATTTCAGAAGCCCGCAGATGGGTTGGAGCCGTTTTTAGAACTCTATACGACCATGCTGGCCCGAAAAGGGTTCAACGATCACTCAGCGATTTACACGTTGAGAGATTTCATCGCGACCGCGCCAGCGCATTTTCAACCGCGCTTTGTTTTTGTTCGCCACAACGGCAAACTGTGTGCCTCGGGCGTCGTCGACATCTGCGGCGACACTGCCATTTATCTCTATGGTGCCACAAGCAATGAAGCGCTGGAGCTTAGGGCGGGATATGCTCTACATTGGGCTATAGTCAAAACCCTTTGCGAGGACGCGAAAGTGAAGTGGTATGACCTTGGAGGCAATGATCTGGACAAGGGACTGCATCAATTTAAGAGCGGTTTTGTTGGCAAGTCTGGTGAGTTGTGTGATTGCCCCGAGATCTATCATTTTTCGGGCTCCTGGTTAGGCGGGTGCCTGGGCCGTTCGGTTTTTGCAGCTAGAGGCTTCAAGCAATCTGTAGACAAGCTGCTTAGAAGAGTTAAGAGCTGGCCAAAGCGGTGAAACAGGCAGATCTGAGTAAACTCCTCAAGCGTTTTAGTTCCCTGTTCGGTGCTCGAATTTTGGGATCAATTCTGATCTTCGCAGTCAACCTGCTCATTGTCAGGGTATGGTCGGAAGATGTGCTCGGGCTGTTTTCTATTCTGCTTGCTATCAATGCTGTTTTAGCCCAGATCTGTTCGGGTGGTTTTACCAATATCGCCACCATGCTGACGTCCAAATATGTCGCCATGCGCAAATTCGGATGGTTGGCGGGCTTTCAGAGCCATGCGTACACGATACGGCTCGCTGGCGCGCTCCTATCGTTCCCAATAAGCCTCGCCTATTTGTTTTGGTCGACAGACTATCGGGGGATCACGCTAATCATTCTTGGTTTGGCGTTAGCGGTGTCTATCTTTGTTAGTGCGACACTAGCCTTTTATTCAGCCGTTCTTGTCGCCAGGGACCAGCAAGTCAGAGCCATTGTTCCCGAAGTGCTGTTGCGACCAGTATTACTGCTGTTCGCGATAATCGCGGTCGCAGCACTAGGATGGAGTGTTTCTGCCGATCAATTGTTCATTCTATTTGGTGTCGTGAACATTGCCGTATTGCTAATCATCTGGCGTTATATGAAAATCTCAGCTGCAGGCAACGAAATAGTTCCTGATTTTTCCCAGAGAGGCCAGTGGAATCGCGCAGCCCCTCCTTGGATCGTAACATCGCTGGTATGGGACTTCTTCGTTGAGTTGCAGATTCTTGTAGCAGGCTTTCTCGCCCTACCGGCACAAGTTGCCATCTTACACATCTGCTTCCGCTTTCGAATGCTTGCCGGGTTTGGCATGCGTGCTTTGTATTCTCTGTTACTGCCAGATATCTATGCGAAACATGCCAAAGGCGCGGATATCACAGCAGCTGTAAGGCGCGTGCATTTGTTAGGCACAGTGTACGGCCTTTGCGTTCTGCTCGGCTTTGTAATCATCGGCAAGCCCCTACTATCTCTTTTCGGACCCAGTTTCACCGGTCATTTGGACGCCCTCTTGATCGTCAGTTCTGTTGTACTGGTTCGGGGCATATGTGGTCCAACACCCGCGCTTCTAGCCATGTATGGAAGCCACTTGTCATCATCGATAGTTATGTCCTTCTGCCTGATCGGTTCAGTCGCAGCAGCGCCATTTGCCTATAGCCATTGGGGCATCACCGGACTGGCTGGATCTTATGCGGCCGCAAGCATCGCGGGTTCGGTTGTTTTATGGATATATCTGAAGATCCTTCTCCGCCGAAGAGCAATTGGCGAAGAGGCATAGGACCGTCAGGCCTCGAAACTTTGAGTTTCGAAACGTATTGTTTTCGTGCAGCAATACTTCATCAGGGAAATTTGGTGGAGCCTAGCGGGATCGAACCGCTGACCTCTTCGCTGCCAGCGAAGCGCTCTCCCAGCTGAGCTAAGGCCCCAAATGTCCGGGAAATATCCAGGACATTGATCTTGATGTTTCGATAGCGTCCGATGAACGCTATTTCAAGTCACTAACTCAAAAATTAGCTGTCGTCTTCGTCATCGCCACCGATTGGAATAATGTCAGCGACATTGTCGTCGTCATCATCATCAACCGCCAAGAATGTGTCGTCTTCATCATCGTCGTCAGCATCGTCAACAACGATATCTTCGAGCTCGTCGTCAGTGTTGTCGCCCAAGTCTGGCATGTTCTTGCTGTCTTCTGGCGCGACTTCATCATCAGCATCGTCAAGAGACACAACTTCAGCGCCTTCCAACTCCAAATCATCCTCTTCCCCTTCGGAAGCAGCTTCAGGCTTAACCGCTTGGATGGGTGGCGCTGGCTTCGCGCGACTTGGACCTGTTGGTAGGTCAAAGAATGAAAGCGGGTAAGATTTGCCCGTATAAGGAGAAACCACAGGGTCTTTACCCAGATCGTAAAATTTCTTGTCCGTTTCTGGGCAAGTACGTTTTGTTCCAAGTTCAGCTTTAGCCACGATTTACCTCGGTAATAACTTTGCTTGCCGCGAATATTGTAACTCTTACAACCATCGTGTCGCGGCAAAATAATTTCAATGATCGAGGGTCCTTAGCGGCAAAGGTGTTTGCTGTCAAAGGCCAATTGGCGTCACTTTTGATATGACAGCCAAATTGCCTCAAGACAGGTGACATTTATTTGGGTCTATGTTAGTTGACCCGGGCACAATGGCGCTCAGATCGCTGCAACTTTCAAAATAGAAGTGACTGTAAAATGCATCCCCATACTCCTGTTCGCGCCGCGTCGAAGCGGTCCGACGGTTTGGCTGGCACAGTGCGTGTGCCCGGCGACAAATCAATTTCCCATCGTTCATTCATGTTTGGGGGTCTTGCGGCCGGCGAAACCCGTATTACCGGTCTTCTGGAAGGTGAAGACGTGTTGGCTACAGGTCGTGCCATGCAGGCTATGGGCGCTCAAATGCGCAAGGAAGGCGATATGTGGATCGTCAATGGTACTGGCAATGGTTGCTTGCTGGAACCAGAAGATGCGCTCGACTTTGGCAATGCCGGCACCGGTGCAAGGCTCACCATGGGCCTTGTTGGCACCTACGACATGAAAACCACTTTCATTGGTGACGCCTCACTATCCAAGCGCCCGATGGGTCGTGTTTTGAACCCGCTTAGAGAGATGGGCGTTCAAGTCGATGCGTCGGAAGGTGACCGAATGCCTTTGACTTTGCGCGGGCCTCGCATTGCAAATCCGATTTCCTACCGTGTTCCCATGGCTTCAGCGCAAGTAAAATCTGCCGTGCTTCTAGCAGGGCTAAATACACCAGGGACGACAACAGTTATCGAACCAGTGCTTACGCGCGATCACACGGAGAAAATGCTGGTTGGATTCTGTGCGATGCTCGATATTGATGTGGATAATGAAGGTGTTCGCCACATCCATATTCAAGGTCAAGGCGAACTGCGCGGCCAAAATATTGACGTGCCTGGTGATCCTTCATCGTCAGCATTTCCACTTGTTGCCGCGCTGATTGTGCCCGGTTCGGATATCGTCATTGAAAATGTACTGATAAACCCAACCCGCACCGGTCTTGTAACGACCTTGCAGGAAATGGGCGGACAGATCGATATTGTGAATATGCGCGATGCCGGCGGCGAAGATGTTGCCGATCTACATGTCAAATCATCTGACCTGAAGGGCATTGTTGTGCCGCCAGAACGCGCGCCATCTATGATTGATGAATACCCCGTTCTGGCCGTAGCTGCATCTTTCGCTGAAGGCGAAACCATCATGGATGGTTTGGACGAATTGCGGGTAAAAGAATCTGATCGTCTAGCCGCCGTCGCCCGCGGCCTCGAATCCAATGGTGTCGATTGCACTGAAGGCAGCATGTCTCTGACCGTAAGGGGCACGCCAGGCGGTAAAGGTCTGGGTGCTGTTTCAAAAAATGCTGTTGTTGAAACCCATCTTGATCACCGCATTGCAATGGCTTTCTTGGTGATGGGTCTTGCTACCGAAAAAGCCGTTATGATCGATGATGCAACAATGATCGCCACCAGCTTTCCCGAATTTACACAATTGATGCAGAATCTTGGCGCAAAGATAGAGTTGGAAACCTAAGCAAGGCTGCTGCGCGACATTGCGTGTACCGCTGCAATTGATTAAACGCATCAAATGAATTCGGCCAACCTTATCATTGCGATCGATGGACCTGCCGCCTCCGGCAAAGGCACTCTGTCGGCTAAGATCGCCGTAAAGTACGGTCTGCCTCACCTTGATACGGGCCTCACTTATCGAGCGGTTGCCAAGGCATTGCTCGACGGCGGCTTGCCGCTCGATGATGAAACGATCGCCGTTAAAGCCGCTGAAGGCCTCGATCTATCTAGTTTGGTGCGTGAAGAACTTGCTGTGCATGAGATTGGTGAGGCTGCGTCGAAGATCGCTGTCATGCCTTTGGTACGTGAAACACTGGTTGAAAAACAGCGCGCATTTGCGCATCAACCATCAGGTGCAGTTCTGGACGGGCGCGATATTGGCACTGTGGTTTGTCCCGATGCAACCGTAAAACTATATGTCGTTGCGGCCGCCTCAGTGCGCGCTGCGCGGCGTCATCAAGAAATATTAGGACGCGGCAAGCAGGCCGATTTGGCGAAAATTTTAGCTGATATCAATGTTCGTGATGCGCGTGATATGGAGCGCGAAGACAGCCCACTTAGACCTGCCAGCGATGCCTACTTGCTCGATACGTCAAAAATGACTATAGAGACGGCGTTTGATGCAGCCACAAGCATTATTGATGCTGCGATTGCTGAAAACTAACGATCTTCAAATTGCGATTCTGCGCCGTTAGGCCCACAATGACTGGGCCGGATTGCTGTTTGAGGCCATGAAACAAAAACCACGGCGCCGTGCTGAGCTAATGCCAGCACTTCGGAGTATCTATGTCAGAAATGAATCCAACCATGGAAGAGTTTGAAGCTCTTCTAAACGAATCCTATTCAACCCATGACGCCGTTGAAGGCCAGGTTGTTGTAGGCACAATCACCGCAATTGAAAAAGATATGGCGATTGTAGATGTGGGCCTTAAAGTTGAGGGCCGTATCGCACTTAAAGAATTCGGCGCAAAAGCCAAAGACGGCTCTTTGAAAGCTGGCGACCAAGTAGAGGTTTATGTTGAGCGCGTTGAAAACGCACTTGGCGAAGCTGTACTGTCCCGCGACAAAGCCCGCCGTGAAGAGAGCTGGATCAAACTTGAAGCCAAGTTTGAAGCTGGCGAGCGTGTTGAAGGCCAGATCTTCAACCAAGTCAAAGGCGGCTTTACGGTTGACCTTGACGGCGCAGTGGCATTCTTGCCGCGCAGCCAAGTTGATATTCGCCCGATCCGCGATGTCACACCATTGATGAACACACCGCAGCCATTTGAAATTTTGAAAATGGACAAGCGTCGCGGCAACATTGTTGTCTCGCGTCGTACCGTGCTTGAAGAGAGCCGTGCGGAACAACGTTCTGAAATCGTTCAAAACCTTGAAGAAGGTCAAACTGTTGAAGGCATGGTCAAGAACATCACCGATTATGGTGCATTTGTTGATCTTGGCGGTATCGACGGCCTGCTTCATGTCACAGACATGGCATGGCGCCGTGTGAACCACCCGACAGAAATCTTGTCGATTGGCCAAACTGTGAAAGTTCAGATCATCCGCATCAACCAAGATACTCACCGTATCTCACTGGGTATGAAGCAGCTCGAATCTGATCCATGGGATGGAATCGACGCGAAATATCCGATCGAGTCAAAAATCACTGGCCGCGTAACAAACATCACCGACTACGGTGCATTTGTTGAAGTTGAACCAGGTATTGAGGGCCTTATCCACGTTTCTGAAATGTCTTGGACAAAGAAGAACGTACATCCTGGTAAGATCCTTTCGACCAGCCAAGAAGTTGAAGTGGTCGTGCTTGAAGTGGATCCTGACAAGCGCCGCATCTCGCTTGGCTTGAAACAGACTTTGGACAATCCTTGGGAAAGCTTTGCTACACAATTCCCAGTTGGCCAGCATGTTGAAGGCGAAGTTAAAAACAAAACCGAATTCGGTTTGTTTATTGGCCTTGAGGGCGATGTTGACGGCATGGTTCACTTGTCTGACCTTGATTGGAACAAGCAAGGTGAAGAAGCAATCGAAGACTACAATAAGGGCGACATGGTCAAAGCCATCGTTCTTGACGTAGACATCGAAAAAGAGCGTATCTCACTTGGCATCAAGCAGCTTTCAGGTGATCAACCTGCGGGAGGTGCTGCGGCATCAGCTGCTGGCTCAGACGGCGCATTGCGCAAAAACGCGGTTGTTACATGTGAGGTGACTGCAGTTTCTGACAATGGCCTTGATGTGAAACTGGTTGACCACGATGCAACAAGCTTTGTTCGCCGTGCAGACCTTTCTCGTGACCGCGACGAGCAGCGCCCAGAGCGTTTCACTGTTGGTCAACGTGTTGACGCTCGCGTGACGCAATACATCAAGAAAGACAACAAGGTTTCTGTGTCTATCAAGGCGCTGGAAATTGCTGAAGAAAAAGCAGCTGTTGCAGAATTCGGTTCATCGGATTCAGGTGCATCACTGGGTGATATTCTTGGTGCAGCTCTTAAAGGTGGTGACGAGAAGTAATTCTCGCGATCATCTAACTAATCAAACCCGCCCTCTTTTAAATGAGAGGGCGGGTTTTTTGTTTCGCAATCTAGCTTGCTGGGCTAAATGAGGTTTATGCCCAAGCCGCCAAAATCATTCCAAGGATCAACAGGCTCTGACAGCCTCGATCCGCTGGCTTATGAGGCGGCGCAGGAAACTGCCACGGCGCTCGGTCGCATTGGTAGTAAGTTGGAAGCAGCGCTTGAAGCGCTGCGCCGTCACGACGCCATCGACAACTCCAACCAAGACCGCGATGTGCTTGTTCAGGAAGCTGCTGATGCGGCATGGATCATGTTTATTCAACGCGACCATTTGGGACTTAAGACTGATCATC
>JBCDFK010000041.1:0-9548 GCA_039178065.1 Pseudomonadota bacterium
CGGTAGTCTTATCGATCAGCTCAAACGTTGCAAATGCTCCTCCGAAAAGCTCAGTCATCCGCACTAGTGCCTCGTTCCAGTGACCCTGATCAAGGACGGTTTGCGCAAGTGATAGCGAAAAGTTTTGTAGGTCTTGTAAGTTGAGTTGCGACATTTTCTCCCCCTAGAAATGCAGTTCTGCCTTCTCGAACAAAGGCCACATCGATGCAGCCTAGCTCAGATTCTGCGGTCATCGGCAGGATATCGCTAAAAACCAAAAGGGCAAATGTATCATCAATTTTGATGATGACCTTTACGAAAACACTCTGATAAGCCAGCAACAACATGTTCGAACATCTCTTCAATTCTTGGTGCCGGGGGATAGCCATGAAGAAATCAATTTTACTCTCAGTAGCACTCAGCACGTTTTTGGCCGGCTGTATTACTACCATACAGAGTGCCAAAAAGTTCGGCGTTTATGAGTTTGATGGTGTTGAGTATGACGTTTACTCAGCTAACATTAATGACGACAGAGAAAGGCCGCACTTATTGATAGTTGAGAAGGGCAAAGATCCGGTTTCAATCAGTGGCCTCAACATAATTGCGACCTGCGATCGTGAGAAGTACAAGCAAATTGCTGAATGCGAGCGTGAATTTGGCAAGGTCTTGGAACGCAGAAAACGTAAAGTTATGGAAAAGCAGGAAAGCAGTAGCTCGTATTAGGCCGTAGTCAGGCCATTTGCGCTCGTTACTGTACAATACTGCTGACTAAACTGGTTCTAAGGCATCTCCACAATTGTATCGGCTGGAAATGATTTTGCAATCCACGCGGTAGGTCACAAGCTACTTGTCTCAATTGTGGCTCAGCAGTTCCTTAGCAGTCGGCACTTGAATGCCAGAGACACTAAAAGCTCTGTATTTCTCTCAACCTATCTTGAGGACGGGGTGATTCAAGCAGAACTAGTTACAAGATGGCTTGAGGTGCCTCCACTGCCAACGTGAAGCGGTCATTCATGCTAAGCCCCGCAAATCGATAATTTGGGCTCGGAGCGGATCTTCAAATTGTAATAATCGAATAGCAGCTTAGGGCCGCTTTTATCATTTGAGTCTTCGCTGTTTAATGACTGAAATGGGCTCGAAGCGGACCTTGACACGATTGCGAATTTGTTCGCAACACACCTGGGCGATAAAGCGATTGCTTAGACCCTAACACCGGAGGCGCAGTCTCTGAATCTCCGTACCTCTGCCGCCGCACCATTGAGCGCAAACGATACGGACTGATCACCAAGTTGCGCAGTCGCGGTCTGGTTAAACTCTAGGCCGTTTAGCACATTGCCAAAGCCACGGTCGACGACGGTGATAGTCGTATTCCCCTCAGAAAGAGAATGCCGATCCGTTGTGATCGTCAGGCTGCCAGCCCCTTCAAAACGCATAGCAAAAATCGGCCCGCCGCCCCAAGGCCGCAGTGGCGTTATAGAGATGGAATATTCTGGAACCGAGGGATCATAAGTCAGCTGGATCGAGCCGTTTTCATCTTCATGATCCAATACACAGACGGCACCAGGCTTAAACTCCCAAGCCATCGCGGGTGACATTGTCAAAAGAAGTAAGGCGAATACTCGTATCATGCTCAGTAAGATAGGGCATTAAATGTTCCTGTCATTGCACCGACCCAAACCAACCGATCCGGTGCCAAGATTTGAAAGAGAATGCCTATGAAAACGATCATCGCAAGCTTGGGTTCGGAGCCGGCTTTTGTTGGATTAGTGACAAAGCAATAGCAAGCTTCACAGTCCAAGTTCTAGCCACATCCTTTAGCGGCTTCACCGATTGCATTTGAGGCACCAAGCATCGCGGCCATATCAGGCTGGCCCTCAATTCTGTTTGATTGAGAATCTGCACCAGCCTGCTCAAGCAAATAGAAACGGGCATATTGCTTCTCATTTTCCTCCAGCCCGTTCAAGGCTTGGTCATAAACACATTTGCATAGGTTGGTACGTTTTTGCGGCTTCATGGAACTGTAAGCACGCATTCCCTCGCAAGATCCCACGAACTGCAAACGAATGGGGTCGTTTTCATCGGCAGACGGATGGCAACCGCCCAGTAGTACACTTGCCATCAAACCAAGACCCAACACAGAACCACGCACAAATATAACTCCTTCGACTGTTAAATGTCGCCAGACAAGGGCGCATAACTTGCTTCCTTAAATTTGTGGTAAATGCCGCACACTGAGCCATCATACACATTGAATGCCCGCTTTGGGCTCTGAGCGGACATGGGCGATGCAATGTGCCTTCCATGTTACGGTAGTCGAAACGATTGCCATTGGTTATTATTTTTTACGAAGCACCACTCATCTCAATTTCTCGAGAAGCTGTACAAGAGCAACCTCGCTTAAAGCCATAAAAAAGACCGGTCACCGACCAATGGGGCGCATTGGTTGAGTTGGGGTGACCGGCCTTCAGCGAACGCTATTGCGCGTTCTACCTAACGATATGTCGCTCGACTTATTTCATTGCGAGCAGCGATATTATTGATCGTTGACGTCAAACAAATCTGTGTTTTCAAACGGATAATATTCTGCACCACCGTCGACGGCTGCTGTGCTTTCAGTGTCCAGAGATTGGTAAGTCACTGCGCCGTGGTTGATGGGAGCGTCGTTGACATCAAATAGACCGCCGCCAGCCAATGCTGCAGTTGATGCGATCAATGTTGCTGCAAATGTAAGAGCGAGAGTTTTCATAGTTTTAGTCCTTAGATTTTGAATATTCTATTTTCCATAGTTCCTCCAAACCAACCATTTGGTCTGGAAGTGCAGACCATTGGCCTGCGCTCTAACGTCTAGTTCCCAAGCTTCCATCTGCGGCCTGGGACAGCGGATATAGGTGGTTATTTTGGTAGCTCAATGCACGAAAAGCGCATTGCTCATGTGCAGAAATAGCATAGTGAAATTGCAATTCAGCTATTGAAAAACTGAAGACAAATCCCCAGCGAACCTGCGCGACACATTGCATTTGATCCCAGCCCAAAGCCTTTTGAAATCAGCCACTACTGAGTGCTATTCAGGCGCGCCATTTCAGCGCGCAATGCCATGTTTTCGTCGATATTGCTCAACCCAAATAGATCGCAAGCCGTTCAAACGCTTCATTTAAAATCCGCTCAGGTTGCGCGTAGCACAGGCGCAGATAGCCTTCGCCCACGGCACCAAAGGCAATGCCCGGGGCAAGGCCGACCTTGGTTTTTTCCATTATGTCGATTGCTGCCGCAAAGCTATTGTCCATCCCATCCACCTTAAAGAAGCAATAAAATGCACCATCCGGTTCAATAAAATTTACCCGTGCGAATTGGGAAAGATTGGTTGATGCGATTTCATAGCCTTCAACGATTTTTTGCCGCATGGCAGCAATTTCGCCTTCTCCTTGCTCAACGGCCGCGCGTCCTGCGTCTTGGACAAATCCTGCTGTGCATGAGGTATTAAATTCCGTTAGTTGCCCGAGCTTTGCTTCAAGCGCTGCCGGCGCAACCAGCCACCCCAATCGCCAGCCCGTCATCGACCAGCATTTGGAGAATGAATTGATCGAAATGAGCAAATCATCCGGTTCAGAGATCGAAAGAAATGAAGGTGCGAATGCCGCGTGGCGGTAGAGCCGCGAATAAACGTCGTCGGCAACAATCCAAATGCCGTGTTTTCTACAATGCTCGAGAACGACGCTCTGCTCTTGAGCAGACATCGTCCAGCCGGTTGGATTGTTTGGAGAGTTAATCAGAACTGCCTTGGTGTTCGGTGTTAGCGCTTCCAATAGGCAATCCAGATCGAGTGACCAGCGCCCTTGCTTTGGCATAATCGCGAGTGAGCACAAATCAGCACCCATTGCACTAAATGCGCCCGCAATATTTGGCCATCCGGGTTCTAACACCACCACGCGATCGCCTGGCGTTGTCAAAATCTCTGCTGCCAGCATCAAGCCCTGCATGCCCGAAGGTGTGACTGTGATGTTTTCTCGACTAACCTTTGTGCCAAACAAATCATGCGTGTAGTGCGCAAGCGCATCACGCAAACTAGCAGCACCATTATTGGGTTGATAAAGATGGTTTCCTGCTTTCAGCGATGCAATCGCTGCATCTACGATGAGCGAGCTTGTTGGCCACGCACCTTCACCGAACCAAAGTGGAATAACATCCTCTTTCTTCATGCCAATTTCAGCAACTTCGCGGATTTTTGACGCAGCCAGCATTTGAGCGCGATCAGATAGATGAGACGACAGATTTACATGTGACATTCTCGGGTGATCTCTCAATTTTAGTTTGAGAATGGTGATATACGCCCTGTCTTGTCCAGCGCAATGTTCAAGATCCATTGTAATTCAACGATAATTCTTGCTCAGCTTCTAGTACGGCCCTTTCCATCGTGTGGTTTCATTGTCATGCTGTGCCGATGAGCGCATTATTTGAAGAACTGGACTATGCACCCACGCCAATTGGCGCAATTTCGCTTCGGCGCCGGCATATATTGGCACTGAAGACAGACGTCTTTGAAATAATGCTTGGCGATGAGCATCTAATGTCGAGCCTGTTTACGGCATCGGAAGTAGCGCTGGCAGATTTGGGACTGGCGGCATTGGCTGGTACCGGCTTGGATGTGCTCGTGGGCGGATTGGGATTAGGCTACACCGCACAAGCCGTGTTGGCTCATCAGAGCGTGTCCCATCTCACGGTGGTAGATCTCTTGGAGCCTGTTATTCGCTGGCATCGCGAAGGGCTTGTTCCGATGAAAACCGCGCTGGTCGACGACGATCGCTGCAAGCTTGTGCAGGGAGACTTCTTCGCTTTGGCGGCGTCTGAATTTGGATTTGATGTAGATCTGCCAAATCACCAATATGATGCCATTCTAATTGATATCGACCACACCCCTGAACGCTTGCTGCATGGTGGATCTGCGGGGTTCTATACGCAGGAAGGTCTGCGTAAATTACAACGCTTTTTAAAGCCAGGCGGCGTTGTGGGCATTTGGTCTGATGAAGCGCCTGACGAAGCAATTACTGCAATGTTGGCGGCGGCCTTTGATGAGGCTTGGGCGCGGCCCGTCATTTTCAAAAATCCACTGCAGGAGGATGCAGAAGTTACTCAAGCTGTCTATTTGGCGCGCAAGAACTAACTGGCAAACCTGAGAGAATCCGGGGTGGATAAGTTTTCCATTAGCGATAGACTAACTGGAACAATAAGGGAGCAGGACAATTGACGGAAGCCATATCAATTCCGTTCTGGATGTTTGTGATCCTTGGCCTGCTGGCAGTAATCGCTGTTTTTGACCGTGTGTTTGCGCCCAGTGTGCGCTGGTTCTTTCGTCGCCGGGTCAACGAAGCTATCGATGAGTTGAACACCCGTCTCGATTTGCAAATCCAACCATTCAAACTCACCCAGAGACAATGGTTGATTGATCAATTGCTTTATGATGCTGAGGTCATCAAAGCAGCAGATGTAGAGCACCAGACAACCGGTAAACCGCATGCTGTCATTATGGAAGCGGCCAAACGATATGCGGACGAGATTGTTCCATCGTTTTCACCGCTAACTTATTTTGGCATTGGCACTAAAGCAGCAAAATGGCTGTCGAAGCTTACCTACCGTGTTCGACTTGGATATTCGAACGATCAATCTTTCAAAGAGATTCCTAAAGATGCGTCAGTGGTATTTGTGATGAACCACCGCTCAAATATGGACTATGTCTTGGTGACATATCTCGCATCAAACAGAGCTTCGCTCTCTTATGCGGTGGGCGAGTGGGCGCAGGTAATATTTTTGCATTCTTTGCTGCGGTCCATGGGCGCTTATTTCATCCGGCGCAACTCGCAAAATATGCTCTATCGCAGCGTTCTTGCAGCTTACGTTCGAAAAGCAACTAAGGAGGGTGTTACCCAAGCGGTATTCCCTGAAGGAGGGTTGTCCCGCGATGGAACGCTAGGCGAGCCAAAACTCGGCCTGTTGTCTTACATGGTGTCGGGTTTCGACGCACAAGAAGGAAAGGATATCGTATTTATTCCTGTTGGCATAAACTACGACCGGGTACTTGAAGATCGTATTTTAACAGCGAAGAAAGAAAAAGAAGCCACCGGTCGCGACTTTCGCGTCAAGTTTTCAGCGATTGCACAGTTTTTCTTTCGTCTCGCCAAATTGCGTATACAGGGTAGGCTTTATCGCTATGGCCATGCCTGTGTTTCCTTTGGCGAACCGATGTCGCTGGCGGCATTTGCTAAAGAAAACAAGATTGATTTTTCAGGCTTTGCGGAAACCGGCGACCCGGTGGCAAAGAAAGCGCGAGAAGCGCGATTTGCCGGCGTACAAATGCTTGGCGATGAGCTGCTCGAGAAAATCGGCCGCGTTATTCCGGTGCTGCCGGTGGCTTTGGTTGCAACAATATTGCTGCAAAATGAAGATCACTGGATGGCAGATCTGGAACTGAAATCAAAAGTCTTTGATCTCATGACCAAGATCGAAGCCGCTGGATATCACGTTCACATTCCCCATGGAGACCGAGACTATACGTTGGAAACAGGCATCAGAATGTTGAAGCTAAGGCACATTTTGGAAGTCAATGAGGAGGGCTTAGCGCGCGCAAACCAACAGGAACAATTGCTGCTAGAGTATTATGCCAATTCTATAGCGCATATCGTTCGAGCAATTGATAAACCCACTGCACAAAAGCGCACAAAGAAAACCTGATCAGGCTCATTAACTCATTGCGGCCCAGCTATTTCCCTTTTGTAAAAGATTGTGCCGGCCCACATTGTGAATGTCGGTTTCGCCCGCAAAGCCCATGGTTCGGTCTAGTTCATTGTGAATGAGCTCCAGTGACTTTGTTACACCCTTTTCGCCCATCGCGCCGAGACCATAGATGAATGCGCGCCCAATATAGGTGCCTTTAGCACCCAGCGCGATCGCCTTGAAAACGTCTTGGCCGGAGCGAATGCCCGAATCCATGTGAACTTCAACCTTATCGCCCACCGCGTCTACAATGTCGGCCAGTACTTCGATGGATGCTGCCGCGCCATCTAGTTGGCGACCACCATGGTTTGAAACGATGATCGCATCTGCGCCTGTCTTGGCGGCTATTTTAGCATCCTCGATATCATTTATGCCCTTGAGGATCAGCTTGCCGTCCCACTTCGACCGGATCCATTCTATGGACTCCCAACTAAGCGTTGGATCGAATTGCTTATGTGTCCATTCGGAAAGCGAGTTCATCGATGTCACACCTGGTGCGTGGCCAACAATGTTACCGAAGGTTTTGTTCTTAGCTTTCAGCATTTCCAGACACCACATTGGCTTTGTTGCCAAATTGATGACAGATTTCAAAGTCGGTGCGGGCGGGGCTGTCAGCCCATTACGAATGTCTTTGTGGCGCTGGCCAAGCACTTGCAGATCAAGTGTCAAAACCAAGGCATCACAGCCGGCTGCTTTCGCACGCGCAATCATGCCTTCAGTAAATCCGCGATCGCGCATCACATAGAGCTGAAACCAAAATGGTTTCGTCGTTGCTTCGGCAACAGCTTCAATGGAACAAATTGACATTGTTGAAAGCGTGAATGGCACGCCGAATCTTTCCGCAGCTTTCGCGGCTTTGATTTCCCCGTCGGCGTGCTGCATCCCTGTGATGCCAACAGGCGCAAGAGCAACGGGCATTGCCACATCGCGACCAATCATTTGAGACTTTACAGATCTGTTATCAATATCAACGGCGACGCGCTGGCGGATTTTGATATCTTCGAAGGCTTCGGTATTCCTGCGATAGGTGCCTTCAGTCCATGAGCCCGAGTCAGCGTAGTCGTAGAACATTTTAGGCACGCGAAACTTGGCGCGTTTTTGTAGATCTTCAATATTGGTCACAGGCCCGAACATAATACATTCCTTTTCCGCAGGATCGCGGATTTATAAAATGCATAAAGCGCGTGGCGGAGCAATTGTCTATTGTTGGAAAGTCTAAGATAAGGTGCTTTGCCCAAATACCTTATGGACTTACGGCCAGTGTAATGCCGTAGCCATCGGTTGGAACGTTACCAGACATCGCATCAGCCGAGTAAACGGAAATGCCCCACAATGTGGTTGCTGCAATCATGCCAATAGACAAATATATCGTGCGAAGCGTCATGGACCAGTTCCAACACTTTGAAATAAGATAATTAAAAGACGAACGTTGTTTGTCGTCACCCCTGAGCTATGACCATATAATCAACCGGCGGTGAATTCCAGCACAACGTAAACAAATGGTAAATTTCATGAGCCTTCAAAACCGTGTGACACCTTTTGGCAACATTGTTGCTGATCGTTCGCGTGGTTTATTCACAGGCAATCGTGGAATACTGCATATTCCTGAAACTAAGCAGCTTCACCCTACGCGTCGCTGGACCACCAGAGCATGGATATATTGCTTATGCGACTTCAAAGGACGAGAGCGCGAGGTGTTTGGTTGCAATGGGCCAAATGGGGGTCCGGGCTGGACCAATTTATTTTTTAAAGACGAGGCGACAGCGCTGGCAGCCGGGCATAGACCCTGTTTTTATTGCCAACGCGAACGTGCACTAGAATTTCGAGATGCATTTTCTCGCGGCAATAATCTGCCAACACAAAAAGCGCCTGAAATTGATGCCCGGCTTCATGCTCAGCGGCTAAATGGCAAGGCCAAACGATTGCATTCCATTAAGGGTAGTTGGCGTGATCTGCCAAACGGGACCATGGTCGCGCGCGATAGTTGCGCCTACATGGTGCAAAATGGCCAACTATTCGAATGGTCGCCGAACGGTTATGCACATTGTAGCAATGAAGAACCAGAGAGATTGATCACGCCGCCCGTAACCGTGGCAGCATTAGGCGCTGGTTTGATTGTCACCTAACGCCCGAAAGATTTTGCTGTCGGGCGCAATTTCAATAAATCATCAGGAGTAGGGCGTGTTTAGCCTTCGACCAAATCCGGTGCCGTCCGATCGATTGATCTGTACTTCTTGTCGAGTTGGCTTTGATTTTGCTGTGGCGTTAAGTGCCCGCACCTCCGGACGAACGCCATCGCCATCTTTCACACTTTGAATGAGGTCGGCCTTTGACATGCTTTTGGGTGCACTTGCATAGGGGTTACCATCATCTTTACCGGGGAAAAATGCGCACCCTATGTATATCAAAAGCATAATGAGAAAAGATAAGAGCTCGAAACCAATCAAAGCGGGCGCAAGCGGGGTTAATAGCCAAAAGCCACTTCTGCCCCGATCGTGAAACCGTTTGATCATCGAGACGGTCCCAATCCATGTTGCTACCAACCAGATGGGAGTTAATGCCCAAACGAACGAAGAGCCCGAAAGAGAGCTTTCTAACGCCTCTGGTGTCAGTGTTTCTAACTCCATTGGTAACTGCGACATCAACAGCAGGCTCATAGTTATGTAGAGCGCTATACTAATAATTTGGAGCGCCAACCATTCAAGGCGACCTATGGAACCTCTAAAGTCAAATAACCACCGCATCTTAGTGTACCCTGTTTTGTTTACGGTACGTATTTATAAGTATAAATAATTAATAAATTC
>JBCDFK010000042.1:0-9504 GCA_039178065.1 Pseudomonadota bacterium
AAAGTTTGGGAGACCGAGTGACCGAAGTTTTATACCTTGGCGTATATGCAGGCGGCTGCCTATCTCTATCGCGTTGATAATACTCACCTGACCTGGTCATTAGTCATTGTCCTGAAATTCAGCGAAAGTCGCCTTTGCCAATTTAATAGCGTGGTTTGCATTGGGCACTCCAGCATAAATGGCGACATGCATGAAGGCCTGCATGACGTCCTCTTGCGAAGCGCCAGTATTCCGGCAAGCTCGAACATGCATTGGAATTTCTTCATAATTTCCAGTGGCTGCTAAAATCGCCAGAGTTAGCATTGATCGTTCACGATCTGGAATGGTTGAATCGGCCCAAATCGTTCCCCATGCACCCTCTGTGATCATTTGTTGAAACGGTGCATCGAAGTGTGTTTTCGAAACCTCAGCACGATCAACATGTTCGTCTCCTAAAACCCTCCGACGCACGCTCATACCAGTTTCAAATCGATCAACCATTCTACGTTCCTTCAATTTCAGAGCATACGCACAGCGTTAGTACGGCAAACCGACATAGTTTTCAGCCATGGCCTTTTGCGCCGTTTCGCTTGATCGCAAATATTCAAGATCAGCAATCTGCATTTTCAGATCAAACTCAGATTGATCCGGATATCGGTGCATGAGCGATGAAAACCACCAAGAAAAACGTTCTGCTTTCCAAACGCGCGCTAGAGCCTTCGCAGAATAAGTATCGATGCCTTTCTCAGAACCGGTCTCATAGAATTCGCTCAGTGCATTATAGAGATAGTGTACATCAGATGCAGCCGTATTCAGTCCCTTAGCGCCTGTGGGCGGAACAATATGCGCGGCATCACCACAAAGAAATAAACTTCCCCATCGCATGGGTTCGGTTACAAAAGACCGTAGTGGAGCAATTGACTTTTCGATGGATGGGCCCATTACCAGTTTTGCAGCATGATCCTTTGGGATGCGGCGCTTGAGTTCCATCCAAAAAGCGTCATCAGTCCAATCTTCAGGGCTATCGCTTAGCGAGCACTGAATATAGTAACGGCTAAGTTGCTCATTACGCATGGAGCACAATGCGAAGCCTCTCTCCGAATTTGCATAGATCAATTCATGATTGACTGGTGGTGTTTCGCATAAAACTCCCAACCACCCAAATGGATACACTTTCTCGTATTCTTGACGGACTTCTAACGGAATCGTTTGCCGACTAACGCCATGAAACCCATCGCAGCCAGCAACAAAGTCACAGTCTATTCTGCGTTCATCACCACCCACTGAATATGCGACGTTTGGCTTGCCCGAACCCGCATTGTTGATGGTTACGTTTTCGACGCTAAATTCAATTGTTCCATTTGCGCTTTCGCGGGCTGCGTAGAGGTCTCGCGTAACTTCTGTTTGACCATAAACCATAACAGGTGTGCCGGTGTGCTTGGTAAAGTCGACGCGGAAAACTTCATCGCCGTATGAGATCAAAGTACCATCATGTGTGAAACCTTCGGAATGCATTCGGTCTGCGCAACCGGCTTCTTCCACAAGTCTGACAAGGCCCTGCTCTAAAACACCCGCACGAATACGACCAAGCACATAGTCTTTGGTTTTGCGTTCAAGAACGACACTCTCAATTCCGCGCTTATGCAGCAGTTGCGAAAGCAGGAGACCAGATGGCCCTCCCCCAACAATTGCAACCTGCGTTTTCATAATGCCTCCCAAAGCGGTTGTACCAGTTTTAAATGAATGGTATTTGCAAGTAAAATGACAATTATCGCCTTATGGTTTCCAAAATGGAATACATTAAAGCCCGAAGAATAAAAATGCGCCATTTATCGGCGTTTGTTGAAACCGTGAAGTGCGGAAGTTTGAAAGCGGCAGCACAACGAACCCATTTGACTCAACCATCAATCTCAAAAACCCTGAAGGATCTGGAAGAAATCATTGGTGCGCCGCTGCTCAACCGAGATCGTGGCGGCATCGAATTGACACGCGAAGGTGCAGTTTTTAGGCAGTTTGCTGAGCAGAGCCTGGCCGCACTTAGCCATGGCCTGACAAGTCTAGAAGCCCTCAATGCCGGTGAAGGCGCTCTTTTAAGAATTGGGACCTTGCCAAGCGTCGCTGCAGATCTGTTGCCGGAGGCGATTGTCGCGTTTTCGGAACTTTCGCCTTCAACGCCGGTTACTGTTGAAGATGGGCCGATAAGTGCATTGTTGGAGAGATTACGCCGGGGCGATCTTGATCTCGTTGTTGGGCGCATGGGTCGGCCGGAGATCATGTCAGACTTTTCATTTACTCAGCTGTATTCAGAACAAGTCGTTTTCGCAGCAGCTGCCGATCACCCTTTGATCAATTGCACAGATCTAGATCAACTCAACCAATCGCTGGTTTTATTTCCTCCCAAGGGCGCTGCGATACGGCCATTGATCGAGAGGTACTTGATCACGCATGGCATAGGAAAATGGCAAAACAGGATCGAGACCGTGTCAGGCGCATTTGGTCGTTCAATGACGCTCGGCCCTGTACGTGCGATATGGATCATCAGTCAAGGCGTCGTTGCGCGCGACATTGCGGCGGGACGAATGGCGGTATTGCCGATCGATACCGCGGATATGGCAGGACCTGTGGGCATTATGGCGCGATCAGAAGAGGATCCAACACCGACCATTAAACTGTTTCGCCAAGCGCTTTTAGCGGCGTTGACATAGCGAGGCACCAAACGTTTGGCTCCCAAATGCGCGGGCAGCGTATCCCTGGGGCAGTTTTACACCGGCGAATCTGCATTCTACAATGTCTCAACAGATCGAAATTTGCGCGAAGAGAGAGTGCTGATGGTTTCTGCATTTGAGCACCCCGCTTTTGGCGGCCTATTTGATGACCCCGAAGCGAATGCCATTTGGTCAAGTCAGAGACAGACAGAGCATTTCTTAGCTTTTGAGGCAGCTTATTCTATAGGGCTCGGTAAAGCGGAAATTGTAGAAAAAGACTTGGCCTTTAAAGCCGCCACTTTCATACGCAATTTCAAGCCCGATGCTGCCGCTCTCAGAGCTCGCACGTCGCGCGATGGCGTTCCAATTCCAGAACTTGTTCGTCAACTCAAGTCTACCGCACCTGAATATTCTGAGGCGATCCACAATGGCGCGACCTCGCAAGACGTTATCGATACAGCGCTGAGCTTAACCATCCGGGACATGAATGATCTATTGGCCAAACGCCTGGTGGCGTTGAGTAACGCCTTGTCTCAACTCAACGAACGGTTTGGTGACAACCAATTGATGGGACGCACCCGCATGCAAGCAGCGCTGATGACCACTGGAAGCACTCGCATCACAAATTGGCAGATCGCAGTGGATGAAAACACAGATCGTCTGAACAATATTCGGTCGCGGGTTGAACAAGTACAACTTGGTGGTGCAGTCGGCGACAACCAAAAGCTCGGCGATAAGTTCTCATCGATTGCAAACAATATCGCAGAAGAAACACGTCTCAATGAACCCGGTCATTCTTGGCATACAACGCGTGGCGACCTTGCCGAATATGCTAGCTTGCTCTCGCTCATTAGCGGCGCGACAGGAAAGATAGGACAGGATGTCTGCCTTATGGCTCAGCAGGGTATTGATGAGATTGCACTGTCTGGCGGCGGTGGCTCTTCGGCCATGCCTCACAAGCAAAACCCGGTTCCAGCTGAACTATTAATCACACTCGCCCGTTTCAATGCAACACAGCTTTCTAGTATGCACCATGCATTACTTCATGAGCAGGAACGCTCGGGGAGCGCTTGGGCACTTGAGTGGATGACATTGCCGCAAATGGCCATCGCAGCGTCTCGATCGCTCTCAGCCTGCACAACCATGAGCGGTCAAATCACTCAATTCGGAAACGCCAAATCCTAGGCGGTTGGCGTGTCACCAACCTCGAAGTTGAATAGATCCTGGTCGAACTTGTTGTAGTCTTCATAGCGAAGCAAATCGTACAGGTCTTTGCGGTGCTGCATTTTGTCCAAAATGCTATTCTGATCACCGTCACGCAATATGGCATCCAAGCCGCGGCTAACTTCGCCCATCGCAAGTCTTAAAGTCGTGACCGGATAAATGACGAGATTGAAACCGAGATCTTCCAGTTCTGTCTTGTTCAACAAACGGCTTTTTCCAAACTCTGTCATATTGGCAAGGATTGGCACATCAATCGCCGATCGAACTGCCTCAAACTCCTTCTCGGACTTCATCGCTTCGGGAAAAATCATGTCTGCACCTGCATCGACATAGGCTTTCATACGATCAATTGCTTTATCAAGGCCTTCAATGGCTCGCGCATCGGATCGTGCAATCAGGCAGAAATTTTGATCGATCTTGGCGTCAGCGGCAGCGCGGACACGCTGCACCATAATTGATGTTTCAACGATTTCCTTGCCATCCAAGTGACCGCAGCGTTTGGGCATAACTTGATCTTCGATGTGGCAACCAGCGAGACCTGCCTCTTCCATCAACCGAACAGAACGCGCTGCGCTCATTGGTTCACCAAAGCCTGTATCGATATCAATGATGGCTGGTAGGTCTGTTACCCGACTGATTTGCCTGCCACGCGTCACAAATTCGTCAAGCGTTGCAATCGCTATGTCCGGCAAACACAAATCAGCTGAAATGACCGCTCCAGAGATGTAAACGCCATCGAAGCCCTTTCGCTCGATCAGCTGCGCGCATAGAGGATTGAAAGCACCTGGAAACTGATGAAGCTTGCCATCTGCCAGCTTAGCTCTGAAATCCTGGCGTTTTTCAGCCGGTGTCTTTTGTGTAAAAAGCATCAAAATATTCCCGTTTTTGGGTTTTCGATTAATACGCCATCAGACACTACTGGATTCAATTTTCGAACTTCTTCGGCACTCAGATCAGGTAAGCGCTGAACCAGTTCCAAAAAGCGTTCGCTTTCTAATGGCTCAAGAATGTCGTCAGTCAATGTTCTAAATTTTTGGATGTATTCGGCACGTCCAAATGGCCGTGCTCCGAGTGGATGTGCGTTGGCGACCGCCATCGAATCTTCATGAACAGTACCGTCTTCCATGGTGACTACCACGCGAGCGCCAAATGCTTTCTCTGCGGGGTCGTGCGAATGATAGCGGCGCGTCCATTCTGGGTCTTCGATGGTTGATATTTTGTGCCAAAGACGAACGGTATCAGCACGCGCAGCGCGTTCGGGGGCATAGCTGTCCACGTGATGCCACGCTTGGTCTTGGAGCGCGACAGCAAATATATACATAATGGAGTGATCAAGCGTTTCGCGCGAAGCGTTGGGATCCATTTTTTGAGGGTCACCGGCTCCCGTACCAATGACATAGTGGGTGTGATGCGAAGTGTGAAGAACGATGGATTTCACATCATCAAAGTTTTCGATCCGTTGCCCAAGTTTGAAGGCTAAATCAATCAGTGCTTGTGATTGATATTCCGCAGAATGCTCTTTGGTGTAGGTGTCCATTATTGCGCGTTTTGCCTCACCTGGCCCAGGCAGCGGAACAGTATATGTTGGCTCATAAGGTGACTTTCCCTGATCTCGTGCCGTGCGACCGTTCAAGAAGTAGGAAAGAATGGAATCCTCGCCTTCATAAATTGGGCTGGGGGCTCCCTCGCCCCGCATGCAGCGATCAACCGCTTCGATTGCGGTTTTGCCTGCATAAGCGGGTGCAAATGCTTTCCAAGTGGAGATCTCGCCTTTGCGAGATTGCCTTGTGGTTACAGTGCAATGAAGCGCTTGCTGCACAGATTGATACGCAATCTCACAATCAAGTTTCAACAATGCTGCAATGCCCGCCGCTGCTGAAGGGCCTATATGCGCAATGTGGTCTATCTTGTGTTCGTGTAGGCAAATGCCTTTGACCAAATTGACTTGAATTTCGTAGGCTACAGTAATCGCTGACATCAATGCTGCACCATCTTTACCGCATTGTTGAGCAACTGCGATGAGCGGCGGTATATTATCACCGGGGTGAGAATAATCTGCAGCTAAAAACGTGTCATGAAAGTCGAGCTCGCGCACAGCCGTGCCATTGGCCCACGCAGCCCACTCTGCGCAAACAGTCAAATCTGAAGCTGCGCCGAACAATGTTGCGCCACCCTTGCGCGGGTGCGCCAAAGCCATGGCACGGGCAGACTTTATCGGACCTCGGTTCAGCGAAGCAATTGCAACCGAAGCGTTATCAATTATGCGGTTGATGACCATATCTTGAACATCGGCGTCCAATGGAACGTCATCGGTTGCGACTTGCGCGATGTGCCAAGCTAATTGATCTGAGCGCGGAATTTCGTTCTTGGATGGTGATGCATGGACCTCATGGTTTATCATATTTTTGCGATCTTCTCTCTGCTAGATGGCCACTGAGGCCAGCCATAGGTTCGTGTTTTAAAAAGCCGATAGAACGGCAAATGATTTGATTAGTCGGTAACTGTCTGCGGCCTTTTCATTAGGTTTCTGAGGAACACTGGCGTAGCAAATCCTGCGATCGCTGCGATGCATTTAGCGGCTTCGTCGAATCCAGACGCGCTCCATGCCATTGCCGCATCGAGCAACATTGTCTTCGGCAAAATTAATTTCATGACACTTCCCAACCTGCCTCTCTCTTGAAACAAGAATTGTCTCTCACACCATTTGATTGAAACGCTATATTGTCAACAAAATTTATTAAAAGTAAGCTATTTTTGGTAATATTTGTTGATTTTTTCCAATATTGTTGACAATATTGCCTTATGGACGCAACCGCATCATTTGACAGATCCGAAATTCTTGCAGAGGCGCTCTGTGAGGAAATCGTTGGTGGGGCCTTCGGTCCTGGTGAAAAACTAAACGAGAAAGAGCTCGCTGCTCGTTTCGAAGTCAGCCGTGGGCCAATCCGCGAGGCGTTAAAGCGCTTAGCCGAGCGCAAACTCGTCGTGCTTTCCCCGAATGCGGGTGCCAAAGTCGCTCAACATACGACCGAAGATATTATCCACCTTCTCGATGTTCGCGAACATCTGGAGGGAGCCGCCGCAAAGCTTGCGGCCGAGCGCATGACCGCTGAAGAAAAGCAGAAACTGCATACGCTGTTTGATGCCCATGTGGAGGCTGTAAACGCCGCTGAGGACGGGTCTTATGTTCAGCTTCCCGAAGATCTTGATTTTCACTATGTGATTATCAAAGCGTCCGGAAACCCATTGCTATTTACCATTTTATGCGGAGATTTTTATCCGTTGCTCCGAATGTTTCGTAGGCAGCACAAAAATGTCCAAGGTCGCGGAGTCAGAGCCCTAGAAGAGCACCGCCGGATATTATCTGCGATTGATGATGGAGATGCTGAGCTCGCCGAAATTCTCATGCGCAGACATATAGCAGCATCGCGCAACAATATGAGCAAGGCCAACTCATAGCTGTTTATCGGCGTAGAGCTTCGCCTTGGTCATGCAAAAGAAACTATGGCGCTTTAAGGACTGCGAGATTATTGCAATGCGCTATTTCTAGTTGCACTTTGACAAAACCTATCCTAATTGTCTTAACAGCGATGCTTGGATTGCCCGAGCATCATCGAATCCGTCGGGGGGCCTATTGTAGGCTGAGAGGTGCTTGCACCGACCCGTCGAACCTGATCCGGATTATGCCGGCGTAGGGAACGGGTCACATGTGCACCGATCACACAGGCTCATTTTCTCGTTGGCACTTCCGTAGTTTGGAGACGTGCTAATGAAAGGGAATACGCCAATCGCATTGACGATTGCAGGGTCCGATAGCGGCGGCGGTGCCGGCATACAAGCAGACCTAAAAGCATTTTCCGCTAATGGCGCTTATGGCGCTAGCGTCATCACGGCTATTACCGCGCAAAACACAACGGCAGTTACTGCGGTGCATGAAATTCCTGCCGAAATAGTGGCAGCACAAATCGATGCAGTTCTATCTGATATTGATGTCGACGCGATCAAGCTCGGTATGTTGTTTTCCGCCCCGATCATTGAGGGAACAGCTGAGTGTCTCAAGTCCTTCAAAGGACCAATAATCGCAGACCCCGTAATGATTGCAAAATCTGGCGACAAGCTGCTTCAGGATGAAGCTGTTGACGCCATGATCCAGAACATATTGCCGATTGCAGATTTACTGACACCAAATTTGCCGGAGGCCGCACGCCTATTGGGTGTCGACGAAGCCGTTTCTTTGGATGATATGATCGCACAGGGCCAGCAGCTTTTGACAATGGGGCCGAACGCAGTTCTGATGAAGGGCGGGCACTCTGCAAGCGATGTTTGTACCGATGTTCTGGTCGATGCCAGCGGCGTTGTCGCCGCACTTGAAGCGCCGCGCGTCAACACAACGAATACCCATGGAACCGGCTGCACTTATTCCGCCGCCATTGCCGCGCATATGGCGCAAGGTGATGGATTGAAACAAGCCTTAACTGCGGCGCACAACTATCTGCAAGCTGCGATTAAAGCCGCTAACAATATCCATATCGGGCATGGACACGGCCCAGTCCATCATTTTCAAGGTCAGTGGTCGTGAGCGAGATCACCATCATAGGCGCGGGTGTCGCAGGGCTTTGTGTCGCTCGTAATCTGCTCGACAGAGGTGCATCGGTTACTCTTGTCGATCGTCATCTGGAAATGGGCCCGCATGCTTGCTCCTGGTGGGCGGGCGGTATGCTTGCGCCCTATTGTGAAGGCGAAAGCGCTGAGGAACCCGTTGTTCGACTTGGCTTGGAGGCCGCAGATTGGTGGGACTTAAAAACTCAGGCTGTTCATCGCAATGGCTCCCTCGTGGTGTCTGCTGCCCGCGATAAGTCTGACTTACAACGCTTTGCGCGTTTAACGGATGGTTCTCGCCAGTTGAGCGGACCGGAGATTGCCTCCCTTGAACCTGATTTGGGCGATCGATTTGCTAAGGGCCTGTTGTTTGAACAGGAAGCTCATCTTGCACCCCGCAAGGCGCTCGCTAAATTGCGGTTTGGCCTTGCGGAAGATGGCGCCAACTTTCAGCAGGACGATGCGAACCCGGAAGAATATGCTAAAAATGGATTGACCATTGATTGTCGTGGTTTTCAAGCAAAAGGCCAAGTTTCAGACCTTCGTGGCGTGATGGGTGAGATGCTGATTTTGAGCTGCCCAGAAATCACTCTTAACCGCCCCATTCGAATACTTCACCCTCGTATCCCGCTTTATATTGTGCCGCGTGGCGACGGCATTTTTATGCTCGGCGCGACGATGGTTGAGCGCAGCGATGGGCAACATGTGAGAGCACGCGCATTGTTGGAAATGCTCAGCGCTGCATACGCTCTCCATCCCGCATTTGCTGAGGCAGAAGTTTTGGAAATTGGCGTGGATAGTCGACCAGCATTTCCTGATAATTTGCCGCGCATTAGTCGCAAGGGAAATTTAGTCCGTGCCAATGGCCTGTTTCGGCACGGTTTTTTGCTAGCCCCCGCACTGGGTCGGATGGTGGCTGAACATATTCTTGATCATAAGCAACCGGAGATGATGCATGAAACTGCTGCTTAATGGCGCATCGGTTGAGGTGCAGGCG
>JBCDFK010000043.1:0-9501 GCA_039178065.1 Pseudomonadota bacterium
ACCATTGGAACTCGATCTCAACTCTGCATTGTTCCCGACCAAACATGTACTAGACTTAATTGATCGCGCGCGTGCAGGAGAAACATTCTACGAGCAACAGATATTTGATGGTTCAGACGGCGGTGATCGTGTTCTCACAACAACGGTTGTCATCGGCCCTCAGAAGAGCGAGCCGACTGAAGATGCTGCTGACGAGACGCTTGAAGGTGAACCTTATCGCAATATTTCCGTCGCCTATTTTGATGAGGTTAACGATCCGGAGGGTCTGCCGGAGTATTCTATTGCATTTAAACTTCATGATAACGGCATAAGTCGCGATCTTGAGATGGATTATGGCGACTTTGTTCTGACCGGAGAGATGACAAGCTTAGAGCTATTTGAACCCGAGACTTGCGACGGTTGAGAGAGTGAGCATCAATATACCGGACTTGAAGCGCGTAAAAATATCTTCAGTCCAGGAGCTGAGTACTTGGTTGCATAGAAACGGCGCTCAACAAAATGCTGTCATGCTGGTTACATACACCAAAGCAAACCCGCAAAAGCATGTTAGCCACGAACAGGTCCAGCGCGCTCTAGATGCTTTTGGCTGGACAAGCAAAATGAGGTACACACTCAACAAATCTCTGGTTGGTAATGCAATTGAAAAACAATAACTGCCGCCGCCAACATTAGGCGATTGTCCGCAATAACTCAGAACACTTGCAATTGATGTCGCCTTGGTCTATCAGGCGGCCATTCCACACACGGAGTTCGGCGTTTTCAGGGAGAAATCCTGATTGCACCACCGGTTGCAGATCATTCTGCTTCTCTCCGTGGAGGCTAAACCGGAAAGGAAAACAACGCATGGCATTGCCAGAATTCTCTATGCGTCAGCTACTAGAAGCAGGCGTACACTTTGGTCACCAGACTCACCGCTGGAACCCAAAAATGGCTAAGTACATTTTTGGTGACCGTAACAACGTCCACATTCTCGATCTTTCACAAACAGTTCCATTGCTTTCGACAGCTCTGAAAATGGTATCTGACACCGTTGCAAACGGTGGTCGTGTTCTGTTTGTTGGCACTAAGCGTCAGGCATCTGAAATTGTTGCAGACGCGGCACAACGTTCAGCGCAGTACTACGTGAATGCACGTTGGCTCGGCGGCATGTTGACCAACTGGAAAACAATTTCAAACTCAATCAAGCGTCTTCGCAAGCTCGACGAACTATTGGCTGGCGAAGGACAGGGCTTTACCAAGAAAGAGCTTTTGAACCTCACACGTGAACGCGAAAAGCTTGACCGTGCATTGGGCGGCATTCGCGATATGGGTGGCGTACCGGACCTCATGTTTGTTGTTGATACAAACAAAGAGGCGATCGCTATCCAAGAAGCACATCGCTTGAACATTCCTGTGATTGCGATTGTAGACTCCAACTGTAACCCAGATGTTGTTGATCACCCGATCCCAGGTAACGACGATGCTGCACGGGCTATTTCGCTATATTGCGATTTGATTGCAAAAGCTGCACTCGATGGCATTGCTCGCCAAGCCGGCGCATCTGGCGTCGATATTGGTGCAATGGAAGAAGCGCCTGTTGAGGAAGCTTTAGCAGAGGCTCCGGCAGTGGAAGAAGCCGCTGTAGCTGAAGAAGCGCCTGCAAAAGTAGACGCGCCAGCAACAGACGCTTAATTTGATTTGCGTGGCGCTTAGAGCGCCGCGCAAAACTGTCACACGAATCATTAATTCTGATCAGATCGTGTTTAGAGATCGATTTGACGAAAAGAGAGCCAATCATCTCCCATATGATTTGGCCGAAGAGGTAACGACATGACTGCTATTACCGCCGCACTGGTAAAAGAACTGCGCGATGCATCTGGCGCAGGCATGATGGACTGCAAAAAAGCACTTCAAGAAAATGACGGAAATGTAGAAGCCGCCATGGATTGGCTTCGCACAAAAGGTATTGCAAAGGCCGACAAAAAGTCTGGCCGTACTGCAGCCGAAGGACTTGTTGGCGTGAAGAGCGCTGGCAATGATGGCGTGGTCGTTGAGCTCAACTCAGAAACGGACTTCGTTGCTCGCAACGATGAGTTCCAGGCATTGGTGACCGGCACCGCTGCTACTGCACTTGCAACAGACGGCACACTCGACGCCGTTCTTGCCGCTGATTTGGGTGGAAAATCCGTAGACGCATCTATTAAAGACGCCATCGCTACAATCGGCGAGAACATGAACCTGCGCCGCACCGAAAAACTGTCTGTAAATTCTGGTATTGTTGCTTCTTACGTGCACAATGCCGTTGCTACAGATCTAGGCAAGCTTGGCGTTTTGGTTGCGATTGAAACAACCGGCGACGCAGACGCAGCGCATACAATTGGTCGCCAAATCGCCATGCATGTCGCAGCAACAAATCCTCTGGCAATCAGCCCTGAGGAATTGGACCAAGATGTTGTTGAGCGCGAGCGCACAATTTTCTCAGAGCAAGCGCTTGCCTCTGGCAAGCCGGCCAATATCGTTGAAAAAATGGTCGAAGGTCGCATCAACAAGTTCTATGGGGAAGTTTGCCTCATCAAACAGGCTTTCGTCATCAATCCAGATTTGACAGTCGAAGCAGCTTTAGCTGAAGCGGAGAAAGAAATCGGCGCACCGGCCAAGATTTCTGGCATCGTTCGTTTTGCGCTTGGTGAAGGCGTTGAAAAAGAAGAAAGCGACTTCGCTGCAGAAGTTGCTGCTGCCGCAAAAGGCTAATTGACGACATCACACCAATTTTAAGTTGAAGACTAGGGGCATCGCGTGACAACGCGGTGCCCTTGTTGTATCGGTTTGCTCGATTCCATATCTGTCCCAAGGGTGTCCAATGCAATCAACTCCGATCTACAAGCGCATACTGCTAAAAGCGTCAGGAGAGGCGCTGATGGGCGCTCAAGGCTTCGGCATCGATGTGGCGATCGCTGATCAAATTGCCGCTGACGTCAAACAGGCAATGGATTTGGGCGTTCAGGTCGCCATAGTGATCGGCGGTGGCAATATTTTTCGCGGTGTCGCCGTTGCCTCAGGTGGCGGTGATCGCGTTACCGGTGACCATATGGGAATGCTTGGTACCGTCATCAATTCTCTGGCGCTACGCACATCACTCCAAAAACATGGCGTAGACGCTGTCGTTCTATCAGCTATTCCAATGCCGTCTTTATGCGAAAGCTTTTCACAACGAAAAGCCATGTGGAACATCGAGAACGGAAGAGTTGTGATATTTGCAGGCGGCACCGGCAACCCATACTTCACAACTGATACTGCTGCCGCGTTGCGAGCAGCCGAAATTGGTGCGGATGCTCTGTTCAAGGGAACGCAAGTTGATGGCATCTATTCAGCAGATCCAAATGTTGATCCAAGCGCCACTCGGTTTGATAAAATCACTCACGCTGAAGTCATCGACAGAGGTCTCAGCGTTATGGATGTTGCAGCAGTCGCCATAGCACGTGAAAATAGAGTGCCTATAAATGTGTTTTCTATCCACGAAGCTGGAATGTTGGGCGAAATTTTAACTGGCGGTGGGCGCTCCACGCTTGTACACGAAGAATAACGAGAAATTCGACTGGATCATTTAAAGGGCACAATGCTGTCCACATATGGATCCGAAATAAAATGAGCTAAGACTATAAGAGGTTCGGCCTTATGAGTAACGAACATGATCTGGCGGATCTAAAGCGCCGAATGGAAGGCGCTATAAACGCATTTACAAGCGATCTAAGCGGATTGCGCACAGCAAGAGCTTCAGCGAGCCTGCTTGATCCAATTATGGTAGAGGCCTATGGCAGTCCTATGCCACTTGCCCAGGTTGCAAACGTGACGGTGCCCGAATCAAGACTGCTAGCGGTCAACGTTTGGGACAAAACCATGGTTGGCGCTGTTGAAAAGGCAATTCGCGAGTCCACCTTGGGCCTCAACCCGATGACCGACGGTAATACCGTGAGGGTACCACTTCCTGAACTCAACGAAGAGCGTCGACGTGAACTCGTCAAAGTTGCGAACCAATATGCTGAAAATGCGCGTATTGCGATCCGGCATGTGCGCCGCGATGGAATGGAGACATTGAAACAGCTCGAAAAAGACGGCGCATATGGCCAAGATGAAAGCCGTGCAGAAGCGGATATAGTTCAAAAACAAACCGATGAGTTTATCGCGCGTGTCGATTCTCTACTCGCTGAAAAAGAGCAAGAGATTTTGCAGGTCTAAGTCGTTTGATATTGGCGTTCATAAGGGCGCCAAAGGTAGGGAAGCAAATTGGTGCCTGAAGAAGAACAGCAGTTTGAAGGATACGGCGTTGAACATCTTGCCATCATAATGGATGGCAATGGGCGCTGGGCTCAAGCACGCGGTCTTCCAAGAACCCTTGGGCACAAAGCAGGCGTAGATGCAGTCCGTAGGACTGTAAGGAATGCTCCCAAATTGGGCGTTAAACATCTGACATTATATGCTTTTTCTTCTGAAAACTGGGCACGTCCTGCAGACGAAGTCAGTGATCTGTTGGGACTTTTAAAGTTCTACATCCGCAGTGATCTCGCCGATTTGGTCGCTGAAGGCGTTTGCGTGCGGATCATCGGTTCGCGCGATGATTTGAAGCCCGATATCTTGGAATTGATCAAGACAACCGAAGCTAAGACCGCCCAGAATGACAAATTCTTTTTGAACATTGCGTTCAACTATGGTGGGCGGAACGAAATAGTTCGCGCTGCGCAAAAACTCATTGATGACCCCAATGGCGACTTGGCCAAGGGAAAGAAATTGACCGCAGAAGCACTATCAAGTGCCATGGATACTGCGCTCAGTCCTGATCCTGATCTCGTAATTCGAACCAGTGGCGAAATTCGGATCTCTAACTTTCTGCTATGGCAAATTGCTTATTCTGAATTCGTTTTTGTTAACTGCATGTGGCCCGAATTTGACATGGAGCACTTGAGGGACGCATTCGACGAGTTCAGGAACAGAAATCGACGTTTTGGCGGTGTCGTTCCGGTAAAGGGCGCAGCTCTGTGAGCAATCTACAGCAGCGCATAATCTCCGGCATTTGTATGGCTGCGGTGTTTTTAGTAGCTGCCTATTTTGGTGGGTGGGTTTTCACCGCACTTATGGCTTTTGTTAGCTTAGTTGTGTGGGCAGAATGGTCTGATATTGCCATAAGCGATGGAGATGATCGCTCAATATTGGTCGGTTACATCGCTATATGTGCGCTTCTTGCGTGCCTGTTATTGCTAACAGGCACTCAACAAATCGTTGGTTTACTTGTGGTTCTCGCTGTTGCGATTGGAACTATGCTTTCATGGCCTGGTGGGCCGCCTTCAGTGACGGGTCTGCTCTATGCTGGCGGCTTTTTGGTTGCCATGTCCCAATTGAGAAATGGCGGAAGTGATCACAATGGCATTTTTGCGCTCTTGTTTTTATGCGCCGCAGTTTGGTCCACCGACATTGGCGCCTATTTTGCGGGTAGGGCAATCGGTGGCCCCAAACTCGCACCTAAAATATCACCAAATAAAACAATCTCCGGAGCTCTAGGTGGTGTTTTGGCTGCGATGATAATTTCTGGATTGATTGTTGGCGTGCTTGGCGATGGAAATCTTACCATTTACCTGATTTTGGCTGCATTTTTGTCTGTAATTTCACAAATTGGCGACCTATACGAGTCCTGGATGAAGCGCCAAGCAGGCGTCAAAGATTCGGGCGCAATAATTCCGGGCCATGGTGGCGCAATGGATAGGGTCGATGGCCTTGTTTTCGCTGCAATATCGTTGTGGGTGGTGAGCGGGCTCTACGATACGCTTTTTGCCCACAGCTAACCTGTAAGAATTGATCGGGCTGCGTCCCATCAAAATGTAAGACTGGATCAAGATCGAATGGACTTCCTGACCAACATCATCTCAACAGACGGGTTCATATTGGGAACACTGGTGCCATTTCTCTTTGTTCTGACCATTGTGGTGTTCATCCACGAGCTTGGCCACTACTGGATTGGACGCCTGAGCGGCATAGGAGCCAAAGTTTTCTCTGTAGGATTCGGTCCAGAGCTAATTGGATTTAACGACAAGCGTGGAACGCGTTGGCGTCTTTCAGCCATCCCATTGGGCGGATATGTGAAATTTGTTGGGGATATGAATGCGGCGTCAACAACTTCCGCCGAATATGATCCCAACGAGGGCCTCAATCAACAAGAGTTGAAAGAAGCCTTCCACAATAAGAGCGTGGTGCGTCGTGCAGCAACGGTTGCCGCTGGTCCAATCGCTAATTTCCTTCTCTCTATCCTGATTTTTGCTTCAATATTTGCAATTTACGGCAGATCAATCGCCGACCCCATCGTTGCCGAGGTTCAGGAAAGTGGCGCAGCAGCAGCTGCTGGCATTTTGCCCAACGATGTTTTCGTTTCGTTAGATGGTGTCGAGGTTGCCGAGTTTTCAGATGTTCAACGCTATGTCAGCCCGCGCGCGGATCAACCAATTGAAATGGTTCTTAATCGTGATGGAAATGAAATCGTACTGACCGTCACGCCAAACCGATTGGAAGTTGAGGATCGCTTTGGCAACAAGATCGAACAAGGTGTTATTGGCGTCATCAACAATGCCGAAGTTGGAAACCGCCGCGTACAAGAATATGGGGTAGGGGAATCGGTTTGGTTAGGAATCAAGGAAGTCGGCTTCGTCATCTCTAGAACAGCAGGCTACCTAAGCGGAGTGGTGACCGGAAGAGAAAAAGCAGATCAAATTGGAGGCCCAATCCGCGTTGCTCAGGTCTCTGGACAGGTTGCAACCCTAGGCTTTGTCGCTCTCTTGAACCTGGCTGCTATCTTGTCAGTATCAATAGGCTTGTTGAACCTGCTCCCAATTCCCGTATTGGATGGCGGGCATCTACTATTCTATGCTTTTGAGGCCGTGCGCGGAAAGCCATTATCCACAAACGCACAGGAGTTCGGCTATAAAATTGGATTTGCTTTGATTCTCAGTTTAATGGTATTTGCTACTTGGAATGACATAACTTTGCTCTTGGGGGTGAGCTAAGGTAAAAATAGTTATTTTATTAACCTTAAATGGCTGTTTTCTGTTGTGAAAACGCAACGTAATGGGACAACGTAATAGGATTTTAACCGTAAACCTTGCGTGTAGGCAAAAAGCCTGCAATACGGTTTAGATTGGATGTATTAAGTGTTTAGAATTGATCGTACATTCGTAACCAAAAATGGGGAAAATACCCGCATGAGAGCGGCTCCGAAATTATTAAGCGCGGTTTCCGCGATTGCATTGTCCCTCGCGCCTGCAGTTGGTGGCGCGATAGCGATTCATGGATTGCTGGTAACGTCCGCTCATGCTGTTGTTGTGAACTCCATTTCAGTTACTGGTAACCAGCGCGTTGCTGATGCTACGATCGCTGATTTTGTGGGCTACAGTGCGGGTAAGAATTTTTCTGGTGCTGAGATTGATAGCGCGGTTCGATCATTGTTTCGCACAGGCTTGTTCTCAAACGTATCAGTTGTAACGTCCGGCTCAACGCTAGTCGTATCTGTGTCTGAATATGGTACAGTCAATCAGGTGCTGTTTCGGGGCAACAGGAAGCTCAAGGATGACCGTCTTTCGGCCGTTGTGCAGCTTCGTCCGCGTGGTCGCTTTGACCAGGAAACGCTGGACTCAGATGTAGATGCCATCAGTGAATCATATAGTCGTATTGGCCGTTCCAACGTAACGGTGAATGCAAGCGTTGTCGATTTGGGTGAAAACCGCGTCAATGTTATATATGATATCAACGAGGGTGGCCGAACAAAAATCTCAAGAATTGATTTTGTTGGCAATAACGCTTTCAGCGACGGACGTCTTGCGAGCATTATTTCAACCAAGCGCTCCAACATCATGTCTTGGTTGTCTCGGGATGATATCTATGACGAGCAGCGTGTTGCCGCTGATGAAGAGCAATTGCGACGTTTTTATTTCAATCGCGGTTTTGCTGACTTCCGAGTGATTTCATCGTCAGCAGATGTCGATCCCGAAAGCGGCAATATCCTGATTAGTTTTGAGGTCGACGAAGGTGAGCGTTATGCGTTCGGCAATGTCGATATCGACAGCACTATCTCTGGGGTGGACCCGGACGAGCTAGGACGTACAGTCCGCTCTCGCTCGGGCAACACATATAGTGCAGAAGAAGTAGAAGAAACACTGATCGCCATGTCCGAAAAACTGGCAGCTGCGGGTTTTCCATTCGCAGAAGTTACGCCGGTCGGAAATCGGAATTTCGAGAACCAAACAATTGACGTCTCTTACATTGTTGATCAGGGACAACGCGCATATATCGAACGCATTGAAATTGTTGGTAATACGCAGACCCGTGACTTTGTAATTCGTCGCGAATTCGACCTGTCAGAAGGTGATGCGTTCAATCAGATCTTAATCCGCCGTGCGCAAAAACGCTTGGAAGCGCTTGATTTCTTTGAGCGAGTCCAAATTACCACGCGTCAAGGCTCTGCACCAGATCGCGTTGTCGTTGTTGTGCAGGTCGCGGATAAACCCACGGGTGAATTCGGTCTTGGTGTCGGTTACACGACTGGTGACGGTGATGGCGGCGGCATCAACTTTGAAGGTTCAATTGCACAGCGCAACTTCCAAGGGCGCGGTCAAGCATTGAAGCTAGCCGTGGGCGGTAGTACCGATTCAAGACGATACGATCTGTCTTTCACGGAACCATATTTCCTCGGATATCGCCTATCGGCAACATTCCGCGGCTTCCGCAATACAAATCAGTACCCCAGCGATGGCTATGACTCAGAAACAACCGGCGGATCCGTTAGCTTTGGTCTACCGATTACCGATTCACTGACTGGTATCCTTGGCTATAATTATTCACAGTCTGAATACTCTTACAATGACGATACAGACGCTGCAAATTGTAGCCCTGTAATCACCGCAGCCTGCGATGCACCCAATGCTATCGCTACGGAAATTAACGACGGAACTCGAAATCCTTGGATTCGTTCATCGGTTAATTACGGATTTATCTACAACACTGTCGATAATCGCAATGATCCGCATGAAGGAATATATGTTCGCCTAAATCAAGAGGTCGCCGGACTTGGTGGCAATGCCCGCTTTGTGAAGTCAACAGGCGAGGCACGCTACTATCATACGCTATCCGAAGAAGCTGATTTGGTTGGCTTTATTAAAGTGGGTGGGGGCAATATTGTGGGCCTCGGACAAGACGTTCGTGTTTTCGATCATCTGACGATTGGACCTACTAAACTGCGTGGCTTTGAAGCAAATGGCATTGGTCCAGTGGATGCAAATGGCAACCATTTGGGTGGCACAACCTACTTCAACGCAACTGCTGAAGCGCAATTCGCGTTTCCTGCTCTGCCGCGCAATCTAGGGTTTAAAGGCGCAGTTTTTGCTGACGCAGCGACCCTATTTGGTAGTGATCTCGCAGACGCAACAGCAACTTCAACTGACATGAGTTGGCGTGCGTCAGCCGGAGTTAGCTTGATTTGGAATTCAC
>JBCDFK010000044.1:0-9472 GCA_039178065.1 Pseudomonadota bacterium
CTACTGCGCCCAAGATCGTGGGTCAAGCCGAAGACCTGCCATGGAAAATGTTTGTTGCGCGCATGGTGCAATCAGCTCAAGCATCTGTTATTCCTGTATATTTTGAAGGACAGAATGGCCGGTTGTTCCATTTCGTCAGCCAGTTTTCGATGACGTTGCGCACGTCATTGCTCATTCGCGAGTTTCAGCGACTTTGCGGTAAGCCCATTCAGGCACATATTGGCGAGCTCATGAATTGGTCAGAATTGTCAAAGCTCAGTGATCGCAAAGCTCTTTTGCAGCATTTGTTTGAAGCAGTATTTACGTTGGACCCGATGGGCAGGGAGAGTATGCGAAGCGCTACTGCACCGTTACCTCGTTCTCGTCTATGGCCTCGACTCGAATTGTAAGGTCGCGCCCAGCGATGACTTCGATATCCCGCTGGTAAATTCGGTCCTTGTTTTTGGCGATGATGGTGTACTCGCCAGCTGACAATATCATGGTTGGGACCGCTCCAACGTCTTCTTTTATGATATCGCCCGACAGGGTGAGTACCGACCATGCTGTGTCTGCCAGGGGAAAGCCGTTGCTGGTCAATACGAGATTTAATGTGACCTGCGCGGCTCTGTGCTCAACGGATGCCTCCGTCGTTTTGCCAGCCTCAACCATCAAATCTGCACGCGTCACCGCGTTGACAGCGCCGTATTTTGAAACAACATGGTAAGTGCCAGCGTTCAGACGGATCGTTTTTCCGGCCGGTACATTTGGCAGAATTAGGGTGTCTTCGGCTTGGTTTGGTCGGCGCTCATAAATATCAAATGTGAGTTTGCTTTCGCGCATCGAGCTTCCATCGGGCAGAACAGCGTTGAGGCGCAGCCCTCCTGCATTAAGCACGAGCGACTCGCGACGTGTTTCTTTTTGTATGGTTATGCGTGATGTGGCGCCGGCTCGCCCAAATGCAGCGTGTACTAGGTAGCTTCCGGGTTCTAAATCTATCCGTGCCCCGCCGCCTTTCGCAACCGCTATCAGTGGTAGTTTACCGTCATCTGTGGGCTTGGTGCCGAAAATGCGCCAAACCATGCCTTGGTCTACGGGTGCTGCTTCTTCGGAGAGGCGGGCCTCTAGGAATAAAGTTCCCGTATCTATGCCGGATAATGGCACCGTGCGATCGGCAGGCGCATAGTTCAGTTCTTGCAAGTTGAGATCAGGCAGTTGCGGTTCCTGCGCCTGTACGGCTGACGCTATCGCAATTGTCACCAAACAAGAGCACAGGAGTTTCAACTTGTTAAATCGCATCGCATTCATTTGGTGGTTTCGACTTCAAAAGTATTTTACCACTTTGGACCGTAAACCGATGGCAATATCAAGGCAAATGACGCATATGTCGGCGTAAATAACATTTTGATCGATCTCGGACGCCAATATGACAGCTAATCAAGCAGCATTCGACTTTTTGAAATCACGCAAATCGGTGCCTCTTACCCAGATAACTGGACCCGGGCCAAACGATGAACAATTGGCGGAACTGTTGGAAGTTGCGGCACGTGTTCCAGATCACGGTCGTGTGGAACCTTGGCGCTTTATTATTTATCGCGGCGAGGCGGTGTTTCGGGCGGGTGATGCTATTGCTGAATTAGCCGTCAAGCGCCGCGGTGAACTGCCGGAAGCCGAAATGGAGCGCGAACGTAATCGTCTAAATCGAGCGCCAATCGCCGTCGGCGTGATTTCATGTGTGAATGCAGAAAGTCACATCCCTGACTGGGAGCAATTCTTGTCAGCCGGTGCGGTCGCTATGATTTTGGTGAGCGCTGCAACAGCAGCTGGGTTTGCTGCAAATTGGATCACCGGTTGGTTTTGTGATGATGAAGAAGGGCGTGCAATTATTGGTTTGAAACCGCATGAGCGTGTTGCAGGAATCATTCATATTGGAAATCATGATGTGAAAATACCCGATCGGCCGCGTCCAGATGTGCCTGCAATTACCTCGATCTATCAAGGCCCGGCGGGCTGAACGATGTATTACGCGGTTTCAGATGGCCACAACCTTCCATACAATCCCTTCAAAGCAATCGTTGCACCACGCCCTATAGGCTGGATTTCATCGTTGGGTGCCGATGGCTCGATTAATCTTGCACCTTACTCGTTTTTCAATGCTGTTGCTGCAGAACCGCCAATCGTCATGTTTTCGTCTGATGGCCGAAAAGATAGCCTCGCCAATGTTGAACAAAGCAAAGAATTTACCTGCAATTTTGTCGGAGAGAAGCTCTTATATGAAATGAGCAAGACCTCACAGATGGTTCCGAGCGATGTGAATGAATTCGAATTGGCCGGTCTTGAAGCGGCGCAATGCGAACAGATAAAGGCACCGCGTGTCCTTGGGGCTTACGCTGTGTTGGAATGTAAGGTCACAACGATTATGCAGCAAAAAGACATAGAAGGCGCCAAAACTAATCATTGGACGGTGTTTGGTCAGGTTGTGGGTGTCCATATTGAAGAAGAAGTATTGACCGATGGACGCTTTGATTTGACCAAAGCCAAGCCCGTCGCGCGGCTCGGATATCGTGATTACACCGTTGTTAGAGATATCTTTGAGCTGAAACGCCCTGACCAGATCTGAATTCTTGATAGTTAAACTCGGGTCAACAAAGATGGTGAACCAATCGTAAACCATTTCCACTTAACTTGGTGATTCTCAGAGGTTGGGGAGTTACTGGTTTGATTGTACAGCACTTTTTACAATGGAAAGATTCGGCAAACGTATCGCGACGTAAGGCAGCTGCTTCGGCGCTTGGTAGAGCCTATCTTTATTCAGAGCTAGAATTTGAAGATCGCTGTGCGGCAGAAGCGGCGCTCACGGTGCTGCTCGATGATCCATCTGAAAAAGTACGTTACGCGCTTGCCGAAGCTATATGTTCAAGTGCCAATGCGCCGGCGCAAGTGATCAATGCGCTAGTGAACGATCAGTATGAAATAGCTTGCCTGATTGTTGCTCGATCGCCAATTATCAATGATCGTGATCTTGTTGCGCGGGTTGAAACGGCCGAGAACCGGTTGCAAGTCGCAATTGCTAACCGGCCTCAGGTTTCCAATCGGTTAGCATTGGCAATCGCGAGCAAAGGGTGCGCTGATGCCGCAGCTGCCCTACTATCTAATTTCAATGCTGATGTTTGCGTTGTGTGCCGGAAGAATATTGTGTCGCGCCATGTTGATAAAGCTAATGTACGCGGTGCATTGCTCAATGACCAAGATTTAGAACCGAATTTGCGGCTGAAAGTAATGAAAGCCGCCAGTGAGGCGCTGTCTGCTATGCCTTTGTTTGGCAAGCGTCGGGAAAATGGATCCGCCGACATTGTTCTGCGAGATGCTGAACAGCAGGCATTGGCGTATATGGCCGGTCAAACCAATAACGAAAATGTCGATGACCTGATTGAAGCTCTACGCACCGGTGGCGATTTGACGACACAATTACTCATTCGCGTTGCTTGCCAAGGCAAAATGGATTTCCTCTCGCGCGTGATTGCATCATTGTCAGGTCAAACAGCTCAGCGCGTGACGTCTATTCTTGTTAATGAGCGTAGCACGCAGCTCTATGCATTGCTTGCCAAGGCAGGTTTCTCAACCGCAGTACAGCCTGTATTTGCTAATTCAATTTCTCTATGGCGCGATGTGGCGCAAGGACGGATTGTGGCCGGTGCGCAAGAGGTAACGCGTCAGATTATGGAGCGATTGGAAGCTGACAATAAGGAACGGCAACCAGCGGCCAATGATGACATTATGGCTCTATTGCGTTCCATCTATTTGGAAACGATGCGAGACAATGCGCGCCGGCACGCAGTGGACCTCGCGAACGCTGCTTAGCAATTAGAGATTTGATCTGGTCTAGATATCCAAATCTTTCGCATAGGCTGCATTTTCTTGGATAAAGCGGAAACGTGCCTCGGGCTTTGTGCCCATCAAATCATCAATTGATTTACGTGTCGCTTCTGCGTTGCCTTCAAATATGTCCACACGCAGCAACGTGCGAACCTTGGGATCCATGGTCGTTTCTTTAAGCTGTTTGGCCAGCATTTCGCCCAGCCCCTTAAAGCGGCTGACTTCAACCTTTTTGCCCTTAAATTCCGTTTCCACCAATTCTGCTCGATGTGCTTCGTCGCGTGCATAGAGTGTTTTTCCGCCCGCACTAAGCTTGAATAGTGGAGGCACAGCCATATACAGATGGCCGTTTCGGATGAGCTCAGGCATTTCTTGATAGAAGAAGGTGATGAGCAATGATGCGATGTGCGCACCATCAACATCCGCATCAGTCATAATGATTATGCGATCGTAACGCAGGTCTTCTTCTCTATATTTGAGACCCGTGCCGCATCCTAGGGCCTGGATGATATCTGCAATCTGCTGGTTAGCAGTCAGTTTTTCACGACCCGCAGATGCTACGTTTAATATTTTTCCACGTAGTGGCAGAATCGCTTGATTAGTTCTGTTGCGCGCTTGCTTGGCTGATCCACCCGCTGAGTCTCCCTCAACGATGAACAGTTCAGCGCCAGCCGAAGAATTTTGCGTACAATCAGCCAATTTACCTGGCAGACGAAGTTTTCTCACTGCACTCTTGCGATTGACTTCTCTTTCTTGACGCCGTTTCAGGCGCTCATCAGCGCGGTCGAGTACCCATTCGAGAAGTCGCGTTGCTTCTTGTGGGGAGGCCGTCAACCAATGATCAAATGGGTCACGGATTGCATTTTCAACAATCCTTTGCGCTTCAACCGTTGCAAGTTTGTCTTTTGTTTGGCCAACGAATTCCGGTTCACGTACAAAAACGGAAAGCATCGAGGCGCATGAAATCATCACATCTTCGGTGGTGATGATGGATGCACGTTTTACACCAGACAGTTCGCCATACGCCTTCAACCCTCGCGCAATTGTTAGACGTAAGCCAGCTTCGTGGGTGCCGCCTTCTGGCGTTGGAATGGTGTTACAATATGAGCTTACAAAGCCATCACCCGTATGCCAAGTAACGGCCCATTCCACGGATCCATGGCCGCCTGACTTCTCGGTTTTTCCGGCGAAGATTGTAGATGTGATGCGTTGGTCACCAGAAAGCGTAGCTTCCAAATAGTCTTTCAAGCCACCCGGGAAATGATAGGTTGCTTTGATTGGGGTCTTTTCACGGTCTTTTTCTGGAACGAGACTTTCATCGCATTCCCACCGAATTTCTACACCGCCGAACAGATACGCCTTTGACCGTGCCATTTTGGAAAGGCGGGCGGGTGAAAACTTTGCATTTTTGCCAAAAATGTCAGGGTCTGGGTGGAAACGCACTTTTGTGCCGCGCCGGTTATGAACTTCACCGAGTTTTTCCAATCCGCCTTGCGGAATACCACGTGAAAATTTTTGGCGATACAATTGCTTGTTTCGCGCAACTTCAACCACTAGATCGTCAGAGAGTGCGTTGACAACAGAAACGCCAACGCCGTGCAGGCCACCCGATGTCTCGTAAGCCTTTCCGTCAAACTTGCCACCTGCGTGCAGGATTGTCATTACGACTTCGAGCGTCGACTTATCTTTGAACTTTGGATGATTATCGACCGGAATTCCGCGCCCATTGTCGGTGATTGTCAAATAGCCTTCGGCATCCAAGTGGACATCAATAAATGTCGCATGACCGGCAACAGCTTCGTCCATCGAGTTGTCGATGACTTCTGCAAACAAATGGTGGAGCGCTTTTTCGTCGGTGCCACCAATATACATGCCGGGTCGGCGGCGAACAGGTTCAAGCCCTTCCAACACTTCAATGGCGTCAGCACCATAGTCACCACTGTCCATATTTTGGTGCTTTGGTGCTTTGCTAGTGGCCTTCTGGTTAGTTGGTTTTGAGGATGCCGCCGGCATTGGGGCTGCCTCTGATCCAAATAAGTCGTCCATAAAAGTGTTCTGCCTGTAGTTCGTCACGAATCAGCCAACAGTATTGCATGTTTGGTATCAAATTTGAAAATGTAGTGCCTGATATTCAAGGCAAAAATTGGCCAAAATGCTTGCGCTGAGAGCGGGTAAGTGATCTATCGGCGCATAAGATTGCAGTTTAGGAATACTTGGCGTGCGTGACATCCTGACAGACATGGAAAAAGCTTTAGCCGATGGACAGGCAGACCCAATGGGGTCGGCCCAGCGTTCGATGCGGCCCAAATTGGCAAAACGATTTTATGAAGATGTGACGATTTCTGAGGCAGAAAATGGCTATGTCGTTCATTTAGACGGCCGTACCGTTAAAACGCCTGGCAAAGTCGTTGTGGCGTTTACCACTGAAGACGCTGCTAAGCTCGTTGCTGATGAATTTAGTGCTCAAATTGAAGTGCTCGATCCGATGCTGATGCCCTGTTATAGGCTAGCAAATACGGCGCTCGATGGTGTTGCTTTGGATATGCAGGCAGTGATCGAGGATGTTTTACGTTTTTGCGGATCGGATTTGCTATGCTATCGCGCCGATAGTCCTGACGATCTGGTCAACCGCCAACGTGCGGCATGGGATGGCCCGCTTGATTGGATTGAAGGTCTCCTTGGTGCACAGTTTAGGCTTGCCGAAGGCGTTATGCATGTCGCGCAACCGCGCGAGACCATTTCCGCTTATGGTGCCGAAATTAAGTCGATCGAAAATCCTATGGTGATGGCAGCATTTCACTCGATGATGACATTGACTGGTTCAGCAATTTTAGCGCTGGCGGTATTCAAAGAACATTTGAGCGCAGCTGATGCCTGGAATGCCGCTCATGTTGATGAAGATCATGTGATCGAGCATTGGGGTGAAGATCAAGAAGCAAAAGAACGCCGGGCTTATCGCTGGGCGGAAATGGATGCTGCAGATCGGATGCTGAAAGCGTTGCTTTGAGATCAGTTGGCAATTGCTATCGGAGCGTGCACTAGATCAGCTGTAAGCCTTTCAAACTCGCATGACCGCTTTTGCCAATAATGATGTGGTCGTGAACGATAATGCCCAGCGGTTTTATAGCTTCGATAATCTTCTTGGTCATTTCAACATCGGCGCGCGATGGCGTCGGATCACCGGAAGGATGATTGTGCACTAGAATAATCGCGGTTGCCGATAGTTCTATTGCGCGCTTTAGAACTTCGCGTGGATAAACAGGCGTGTGGTCGATCGTACCAGTTTGTTGAACCTCGTCGGCGATGAGACCATTCTTCTTGTCGAGAAAGAGAATTCTGAACTGCTCTTTACTTTCATAAGCCATTGCAGCCGTACAATATTCTAGAACTGAAGCCCAAGAGGATAGCAATTCTCGCGCCTGAACGCCTGACTTTATTAGTTCTTTGGCCGCTGCGGCGACAATTTTAAGATCTATAGCTGTCGCCTGTTTAATCCCTTTTACTTCCGTTAGCCTTTGGATATCGGCAGATAAAACATCGCCAAATGAACCGAAGCGAAGGAGCAAATCTTTGGCGATCGGCTTTGTGTCGATACGGGGCAGGGAGCGGTAGAGCAACATTTCGAGCAGTTCGTAGTCTGCCAATGCGTCGTTGCCTGCCTTCACAAATCTTTCCCGTAGGCGGTCGCGATGCCCCGCATTTGGGTTTGGTTTTTGCTTTTTTTTATTGGCTTGCGTGGAGATGGAAGTTGATGTCTCCGCAAAAAAGAAAACACGCTCGTCTGTTTGCTCTTTATCGTCGTCCTGTATAGTTGGTCCTGCTATAAATGCTGGACTTAGCCTAGGTCGAAAGCCCCGGGCGGTCGAGACCAGTTGGCGACAATGTGAAAATTTCGCAACCTTCATCAGTAACGCCGATTGTGTGCTCATATTGAGCTGATAGGCTGCGATCGCGTGTGACTGCTGTCCAACCATCGCCGAGCACTTTTACATGTGGGCGACCCAAATTTATCATCGGTTCGATGGTAAAAATCATGCCTTTGCGCAGTTCGATGCCCTCATCGGAGCGACCGTAATGAAGTACATTGGGTGCGTCATGAAAGAGCTGTCCGATGCCGTGGCCGCAAAAGTCGCGAACAACTGAACAACGCTGGTTCTCTGCAAATTGCTGTATTGAGGCCCCGATGGCGCCAAGCTTTGCACCGGGTTTCACGGCGGCGATGCCGCGCATTAGGCATTCATGCGTTACTTCCATCAACCGTTCTGCTGATCGTTTGATTTCGCCAACCGGATACATACGAGACGAGTCGCCATGCCATCCTTCTAGCACATAGGTAACATCTACATTGACGATGTCACCCTCGCGCAGCGACTTGTCATTTGGTATACCGTGACAGACCACGTGATTGATCGACGTACAGCTCGATTTGGTGTAGCCACGGTAGTTTAGCGTCGCGGGCATGGCGTTGTTATCCATGCCAAATTCATAGAGCATTTTGTCGATGGCATTTGTGGTGGTGCCATTTTTGACCATCGGAGCGACAAGATCGAGTGCATGCGCTGTCAATGCACCAGCCTTGCGCATACCAGCAAATCCTTCTTCGCCGTGCAAACGAATTTGGCCCGTGTTTTTCAATGGTGCTAGATCAGCTTCGAGATAGTTTACCATGGTCTATGCCTGCATTGGGTCTCAATCAATCCTCTTCTATAGCATAGGTTCATCGATTGGGACTAGCTTTTCGGGCACTATAGCCTCAGGGCTGATTTGGCACCGAATTGCGAAAGCTTCAACCCCAGCTTTGACAGCGCGATCAAATTCTTGGCAATAATCAGCGTCCAAATCGCGGCAGAGTTGTAGTTTTTCGAAATCATCTCTTTGAATAAGATAAATCATGATTGCGCGATGACCTTGCTTCGCCATGGCGCTGAGTTCTCGAAGATGTTTTGCACCACGTTCGGTCACGGTATCGGGAAATTCAGCGATGTTTTTGCGCCGGGTGAAGTGGACATTTTTCACTTCCACATAGGCTTTGCCTTTCTTTTGGTCTTCCAGCAGGAAGTCGATGCGCGAGTTTTGCCCGTATTTCTGTTCTCTTCGTAGCGATTCATATTCTGCTAAATTGTCGACCAATGCTGCTCGAATGGCTTCTTCCGTCAATCTGTTAGGCAGGTGAGTGTTGATGCCTACAGTTGTTCCATCTGCTTCGACAAGCTGCAGGGCGTGTGGGTACTTTCGTTTGCCGTCATTGTTGACGGAAAGCCAAACGCTCGATCCGGGTGAGGTGAGGCCCAACATGGAGCCCGTATTGGGCACGGAAGCTGTGATTTCCCGGCCATCTTCCAAGATAATATCTGCTAGGAAGCGCTTATAGCGTTTGATAAGAGTGCCCTTTATCAAGGGCGGATCGAATATCATGAAATTGCTATGTGCGCACTTTAACGAAAGTTCCTGGCGCATCGCCCAGAATCTTCAATTTTTTACCGCCATGCTTTTTGCGCGCATCCACCATTTGATCGTTTTGTGTTTCAATCCAATTTTGCCAATGCGGCCACCATGATCCCTCGGTCATTTGTGCTTTTTCGAACCAGTCTTCAAAGCTGTCCTTCACTTTACCGCCGAC
>JBCDFK010000045.1:0-9332 GCA_039178065.1 Pseudomonadota bacterium
AGTATCACCAATCATTTTGCCTATCCTTGTTTTTGTTCCGCTCATGGCGAAGGGCTTGAACGCGCTGACCCTTGGAGAAGCAACAGCGCAACATCTCGGCGTGAATGTGCAGCTTTTCAAGCGTGTCGCAATCATCGTTGTTGCAGCCGCTACGGGTGCGTCAGTAGCTGTTTCAGGCGGCATTGGTTTTGTGGGCATTGTTGTTCCACATTTATTGCGCCTGGTCATTGGTCCCGACCATCGCTATCTCTTGCCCGCCTGCGCCTTGCTTGGCGCAATCGTTTTATTGTTGGCAGACTCAGTCGCGCGCCAAGTAGTAGCGCCAGCTGAGTTACCGATTGGAATCGTCACGGCGATGATCGGCGCTCCCTTTTTCTTATGGATATTATTGCGCAAGCGCGGATTGCTGGAGATGTAAGTGCTTGAAATAAGGAATCTCAACGTAAGACTTGGGCGAAAGCCGATTTTACAGGATATTAGCCTGCTTGCCGCGCCGGGCATGTTGACGGCAATTATTGGTCCAAACGGATCTGGCAAGACAACACTACTTAGGGCAATGACTGGAGAAATTCCTTATAGTGGTGAAGCACGGTTGAATGATTTGGACATAGGCAAGGCGACGCCAAGACAGTTGGCAAATATTCGCAGTGTTTTGCCACAAGCCTCGCTCCTGACCTTTCCATTTACAGTCTATGAAGTCGTCAAACTTGGAGCAACTGCCGGAACTCAAATGCTCAATGAGAGTTCGAACCATATCAGTGACGCCCTCGACATGGTGGGACTGTCTGGCTTTGGCGGCCGCTACTATCAGGAGCTTTCAGGTGGTGAGCAACAACGCGTTCAATTTGCGCGCGTGCTGGCTCAAATTGGCGCCCCCCAAGTTGAAGGTCAGCCTCGCTATCTATTTCTTGATGAACCTATTTCGAGCTTGGACATCAAACACCAAATTCAAATCATGAATATAGGCAAAGAATTTGCGCTTGGCGGTGGTGGTGTTGTGGCAGTTCTCCACGATCTTAATCTTACCGCTTACTTCGCTGATCATGTCGTGCTGATCAATGGGGGACGCGTCCATGCTCACGGCACATCCAAAAGTGTGATGACTGCAGACAACTTGGAAGCCGTGTATGGCTGTCCAATGTCTGTGGGGCAGCCGCCCGAGGATATGCAGCTCTATATATTACCAAGAATTTCACCCAACAGCGTCGATAACAGAGGCTAGGAAGTAAGTCTCTCGCGAGGATAAAATGAACGCCATCATCTCGAACATAGCCAAGAAATTGACCAAACGCTCGCCGCGTCTTCTGACAGTAAAACGCGCCAGCCGAATTACTCCCAATATGATAAGGGTAACTTTTTCAGGTCCAGAACTTGTGGATTTTCCAACCGGGCGTGAAGGTGGCAATTGCAAAATTATGTTGCCGCAAGAGGGACAGGACAGAGCTAGCTTTGCGCAGCAACTCAATGATGGCCCAAAGCCTGTGACGCGTACTTACACCGTTCGGCACTTTCGAGCAGATCGGTTAGAGTTGGATGTGGACTTTGTTGCCCACGGCAATGACGGTCATGCCGGACCTGCATGTGAATGGGCAGAAAACGCAAGCGAAGGTTCGTTTTGCGGTTTTGCGGGACCCAGCCAGCCCAAAATGACTGAGTTCTATGCGGATTGGTATTTACTTGCAGCTGATATGTCGGCGCTCCCTGTCGTTAGCGCTGCGCTCGAGGCGATGCCGGACGATGCTAAAGGGGTTGCTGTATTTGAAGTGTTGTCCGATGAAGATGTCCAAGATCTGAAGAAGCCCGAAGGTATCGAAATAAACTGGATTGTCTCACCAGACCCGCATACGCCATCGACAAAGCAAGTGGATTTTATTCAAAACTTGGATTGGCCCGATGGTGTCGTACAAACCTGCATTGCGGGCGAAAGCAGCGTAATACGTTCACTTCGAGATTTTCTTCACAATCAGAAGCAACTGCCCAAGAAGTATTGTTACATCTCGGGCTACTGGAAGATTGGCTTGGTCGAAGACCAACACCAGGCCGAGAAGCGCGCTGCAGCGACTTAGAACTGTGCGCGATTACGGATAAATCGCTGTGCTTTTCAAGCCTCAGTAAGGATCGCGTTCCATTTCTAGCAAAGGACGAAGTGCAAATTGAGTAGGAAGAAAAATTGCCGTGGTTTGAATTTGTGGCGGCAAGTTTGACAATTGAACTTTGAAAGATGGCGAATAATCAAATTAAAGGAATTGGACATGTCAAAATGGCACTACATTATCCGACCCTGCAGGAGTAGCAGCTCGCGATGGATTGCCCTGGCTAAACTCAGCCCTTTTGTTACGGATGGTGATCTTCTCAAAGAACCTGGTTCTGTAAAATTCAAGTTTGGTAAGACCGAAAGCGAGGCCAAGGAAAAGATAGAGGCTGAGATTAGATCCGGGTCCGATAGATCTTGAACTTTGGTCTGAATCTGCTGCCACCAACGACTACAGGATCAGAAAGAAAATCGAAAGATCGATCATGACACTTAAATTTCTGAGTGAGAGCTTTGTGTGAACAAATGCGGTCGAAGGCAAGACAACTTTCGGCCCAATTCAGACAATCCGGCAACGGCAGCTTTGTCTGCACTGTTGCCGTTGGCGCAATTTGCAGCCAAAGTCTGCTTAGAGCCCAAAGCGGACATCGCTTTTTCCACTTTGGTTGCATAAAGCAATAGCGATCATTCATCCAACACTCTTTAGCTGCTCTTCACGTATCAAAGCTGCGAGCCTAAAAAAACCGTGAGCCATCTTGGTAAAGGGTGTAAGTAGAAAAAATGCTAGAACCGCACCCAGATGGATCGCAAGAAGCGACGGCATCAATTGGGTGTCTCCGAGCCAATACAGTAACAGTCCGCTTAAACCGACAAAGCCTAAAAGTGCAATGAAGGCGCATTCTGCATTATAGGCCTGATTGCTTGAAAGCGAATTGTCCGCTTTTGATTTGAGGATCAACATCCATCCACACCCTGCCGTCAACAAAATGCCACCCGATATGCCGAACAGCTTTGGAAATGAGAACAGCGGATAGGGTGCTGGCATGTTAAAAATATAATGGAGAACAGTAGCGATACTTGTTGAAGCGAAGCATAGCAGAAATCCATACATGACTGCCTGATGCGCATAACGCCTTGCGCTGCTATATCTATCTTCGTTTTCAAAATTGCAGCCTTCGCCATGCCCACCATCAAGATTTTTCATATTGGCTGCTTGCTTGCAGGCGCCCACGATTTGTCCGATTGAAACGCGGGTTCCGCCTACTTCTTTCCAGTAATGGAATAGTCCGATTGCTATGCTGATGATTGGTAGCAAGAATGCCGGCAGAAAGATACCGACCATGGCTGTATGCGATAGTACTGCATAAAATCCCTCACCACTGACGTTGTTCAAAAGGCGAATGGCCAAAAACAAAACAGCGAAACTCAGCACAGTCGCAATTGTTGTCGCCCAAGCGTGCCGCTGCAATAATTCTGCGAGTCCGTGGGGCCAGACAAATCGCTCCCAGCTTTCAAGTCTAACATCTGCGAGCGCGCGCGGTAGATTAATATCAAACTCATGCGGTGCTGTATATTGGCAGGCATAGTAGCAGCCGCGGCAATTGTGGCAAAGATTGGCTATTTGGGTGATGTCACTACTTTCAAATGCGCGTAGGCGGGTAAGCGCAGGAAATGCTGAGCAATAACCCTCGCAATATCGGCATGCGTTGCAGATTTCCATCTGCCTCCGGGCTTCATCCATAGTTTCATTGTCAATGGTGAAATCAGACATGAGCGGCTGCCTCCTTGCCGGCAATCCGCCCAAAAACGGTGCCGATTGTCATGCCAAAACCGGCTAAATAGCCCTGACCCAAAATTGAGCCAGCCATTACTTCACCTGCCGCCCAAAGATTCTTCATTGGTCCGCCAGACGAAGTTACACGGGCGTTTTCATCGACCTTCAATCCTAAATAGGTGAAGGTCACGCCCGGCCTGAGTGAATAGGCATAATATGGCGGTGCATTAATTGGGCGTGCCCAATTCGTCTTGGCTGGCTCCAGTTCGTTTGTTGCAACACCATCAAGTTCTGTAGGACGAAATTCGCCTGGTTGACACGCTGAATTGAATGCATCGATTGTCTTGGAAAATTCCGATTTCGGAAGTCCAAGTTTCTCGGCTAATCCATCAATGGTATCGGCTTGAATTGGCGGAAACACCGACGGCATGAAAAGCTCCATGCTCTTAGAGTCGATGATGGCGTAACCCACTTGATCAGGTTGGGCGGCAACGAGGCGACCCCAGATGGCATAGCGTTTGGGCCAAACATCTTCTCCTTCATCATAGAACCTCTGACCTCGTTTGTTGACCACAATTGAAAAGGGGACGCAATCAAGCCGGGTGACGATACCACCATCGAATTTGGGTGCTCGACCATCGATTGCCACCGCATGACACTGCGTTGGGTCTCCTACTGATACAATGTCCTGGTCAAGCAAATCGCGCAATACGACACCGCGATTATATGGCGTCCCTCTGATCAAAAAGTTTCGAGCTGCGGGCCCCCAGGCCTCCGTCAACCAATCCAAATCGGCTTGAAATCCACCGGAGGAAACAACAACATTTTTGGGTGTAAACTGTTGCTTCTCTCCTGATAATTCAGCTTCAACTCGGACAACTCTGCCATCCTCAATTTCCAAATGGTGAACTGGCGCGTTGTAGTGAATTTCAACATCTAAATCTTCTGCCCTCGCATAATAGGCATTCACCAACGCCTTACCGCCGCCAAGGAAAAAGGCATTCGTCCGTGACAAAGACAGAGTGCCGGACAGCGATGGCTGAAAACGAACACCATGCGCTTCCATCCAGCCATAGCACTCTTCAGAAGAGCGAATTGCGAGCCGCGCAAGTTCGGGGTCAGTTTTGCCTTTGGTGACTTTCAGTAAATCCTCAAAATATTCATCTTCACTATAGGCATCGGTTAGCATGCCCAACGGTCCGGCATGCATGCAGCGAAAATTTCTTGTGTGTCGACTGTTGCCACCGCGATAAGGTTTGGGCGCTGCTTCAAGAATCGTGACGCTTGCTCCGTTCTCACGCGCTGTGAGTGCCGCGCTTAAAGCAGCGTTTCCACCCCCGACGATCAATACATCTGGCGACAATAGATCAGATTTTGACACTGTTCTGTTTCTCCTATATGTTTATTGTATCCAAACGGATACAAAAGGCAAGCCGTCGACTATGAATGAAAAGATACAATCACAATCCAGTGGTGAGACAGCATTTGACTCGCTCATGAAGGCCATACGCGATAACTCCTATGCCCCAGGTGACCGGCTGCGGGAGGAAGAGGTCGGAGAGCGCCTTGGACTGTCACGAACGCCAGTTCGCGAAGCGCTGCGCCGTCTCGAAGCGCACGGCATAGTTGAGCACAAACCAAGGATTGGTGCTGTCATTCGGACCTTGGGGCACACCGAGATTGTTGAGCTTTATGAAATGCGCATCGTGCTTGAGCGTACCGCAGCACAAATGGCGGCCCAACATGGTGCGACAGCTGAGTTTGAGACACTGTCAGACTTGAATGACATGATCGATGCACAGCGCGAAGATCCTGTCCGCGGTGCTGCATTCAATCAGGACTTTCACAAGTGCTTATATCTTGCAGGGCGCAATCGGTTCTTGTTAGATTCAGCGCGCGCGCTCAATAACTCGATGCTATTGCTAGGTCCAACCACCTATACTGATCGGGATCGCGTCGATGTTGTACTCGCTGAACATAGGGCAATCATAGAAGCGCTCAAAGGGCGAGACGCCGACGCTGCCGCAGCAGCGGCGGAAGCTCACCTTGAGAATTCCCTGCGTTATCGTTTAAAGGGACTGGACGCGTGAGTGCCGTGCTCAATGCCTATATTGTTGCTGGCATTGGGGTGGTAATTTTTTTCTTTTTCGGCCTCCCTCTACCTTGGTTGCTCGGGCCGATTTTTGCTTGCCTGATTGCTGCGGTGATGGGTGTGCCCATGCGCGGGATTAAAGTATTGAGCGACGGCATGCGAACCATATTGGGTGTCGCTGTTGGCGCAACGTTGACGCCAGCGGTGCTTGCCGGATTTCCTGCAATGATCCCAACGCTAATCCTAGTGCCATTGATGCTCATTTGTATCGGGGTAATAGGAGTCCCATATTTTCAGAAATACTGCGGCTATGATTTCGCCACGTCCTACTATGCCGCAATGCCAGGTGGTCTTCAGGACATGCTTGTCTTTGGAGAAGAAGCTGGCGGCAATGTCCGCGCATTGAGTTTGATCCATGCCACGCGAGTCTTGGTGGTTGTCGTCGCACTGCCATTTCTGTTGCGCGGTATTTGGGATGCAGATTTGACCAATCTGCCTGGCCTGCCAGCGGCTTCAATTCCACCGTTCGAATTGATCATCATGATAGCCTGCGCAATCGTTGGTTGGCAGGTGGCGCGCAGGATGGGCATGTTTGGGGCAGCCATTCTGGGTCCACTGATACTCACCGCAATTGTCACTGTCGCAGGCGGACTTCATTTCCGGCCGCCTGCCGAAGCGATTTGGGCGGCACAATTCTTCATCGGTATGATGGTTGGTACTAAATATGTCGGCATTACAGCCGCCGAGATTCGTCGTGACCTGGTGGCCGGTCTCGGTTTTTGTGCCATTCTTGTCCTTCTCACCATATTGTTCGTCGAGGCAATCTATTGGCTCGAACTGGCTCCGGGCATGGAGGCTCTCTTGTCTTTTGCGCCCGGAGGACAGGCGGAACTGACAGTGCTGGCATTGATTGTCGGTGCCGATGTTGCCTTTGTCGTTGCACATCACATCCTAAGAATTTTCATCGTCATTCTCGGCGCGCCAATTGTCGCCCGCGTGGTTGCCAATTCTATTCAAAAGTCATCCTAAGCAGGAGGTACCAATGGAAAATAAGGAACTGATCATCGATCTTGTAAGCTGGATTTCAAAACAGGCGCGTCCCTATGAGGACGTAATGGCGGCTTGGCGTACTTCTTGCCCGCGACTGACGATTTGGGAAGATGCTACCGAATTTGGCCTGATTGAACGGGCCACAAATGAGGCGAGCGAGCCAATCGTTAGAATTACACCCAAGGGGCGCTCGTTCTTGCAATCACTCGATAGCTGATGCCGGCACATAAATATTTCCGGACATGAGTTTCCGAGCGGTACGTAGTAGCCCTGCAGAACTCAAACTAAAATCGCCATCATTGATCTGAACATCCATAACAACATCGATGGCGCCGCTTGGGTGTTCAATTTTCAAGGGTGCCGGATTGGCATCGGGCAAGTTCGCTAAGCCCTGGGCGATAGTTCCTGGAATCATCAAACAGGATCCCGTGCAAATCGAACCGGTAACCGCAAATGAAGGATGAGTTGTCCACGGCATGAAATAACGCGCAGCAATGCTACCGCCTTGGCGCGGCTCAGCCAGAAGTCCAAATTTAGGCGTTACCGAACGTGTCACATCTCCCATGCCCATGAGTTCGCCAGCTTTGATGCGAATAGGCTCAAACCTCTCAAACAGGGTTTTGTTTTCATCGAGTTCCTCCCGGCTTTCATAGCCGGTGATACCAAAATCTGAAGCTCTGCCGATGACCATGGGCATCGCCACATCGATGCAGGTCACTTCAAATCCATCGATCGTATCAATGGCATTACCCGTTGGAAAAAGTGCGCCGGTTCTAGAACCAATTACATTCATGAAATTGAGGACTATCGGCGCTGCGGAGCCTGGAACGCCGTCGATCCTCGCATCGCCCTCATAGCTCACCACCGCGTCGGGTGTCTGCACAATTGCTTCCACCAGAGCGCCCGTGTTAGTGCTTCTGATCTTGACACTTGTCTCGCCCTTCGATGCCGGTATCAGCCCCATTTCGATCGCTGCCGGGCCAACCCCAGAGAGAATGTTGCCGCACGTTGGGGCAAAGTCGACTTCTTCTTTTTCGACTGCGACTTGGGCAAAGAAATAGTCGATGTCAGCCCAATCATCATCTGAGGCAGAGAGCATCGCAACTTTGGTAGTGACAGCGTTTCCACCGCCAATTCCATCGATATTTAAAGGATGGCCAGCACCGACCGCGGCAATTAAAAATCGAGAAAGGGCGTCACGATCTTCAGGCAGATCCTTGGTGTTGAAGTAGGGCCCGCGCGATGTGCCGCCACGCATAAGTATGCAGGGAATGTCGCCTTTCATGTCGTTCCCCTATTTGAGAGGCCAAGGCAGGCCGGCATAGGATTGAAGCAATCCCGGCGGGAAATCTCGATTAAGTGCCCAAGCCATAAAGCACATGAATCCAATGCCCGCTGCTGCATATATGGCGGCATTCATCCAAGTAAGTCCGGCTCTATAGCGAAGAAAGCTAACGAGGAATCCGCCAAGCGCGATGATAAAGCCGAAGAGGGCGGTCAGTCCCAACAATCCGGCAAACCAAGCGAGAGTAGACCACAGTCCGTGCGTTGCTTCAGCATCTTCACCGGCCATTTCCCGATCCGCAAATACGATATCAGTTTCTGGCCGCCTAATCATTTGAACCAGCAATACCAGACAGCCCGCAAGCGCGACCGCCGATACAGTCATCGGGATAATCTTGTCACCCATAAGCCGATCGTTGATCAAGGATGCATTCCAGTATGTCGCGACCAGATAAGCCATGACTGCAAGCAAAAAGATCATCGGCGCGCGTTTTGAACCTGATTGAACGTCGCCTTCTGCCAGGATGCTTTTAGCTTGGCGAATACCGACGAAGACTGAAACAACCGTAATGATTAAAAGCACAATAACGATCGGGCTGAAGATGTATTCAAAACCAGCCTGCGTGCTATCTCGAAAACGGAAGGAAGCAATTTGAAATGCCTGGTTGGTGAATTTTTCTACTGGGTTCGACAGAACGAACCCGATGAGGAATGCAGGCCGCGACCAGTCGAACCGTCGCAGCATGATGCCAATCAAGCCAAACCCAAATAGTGCAACCAAGTCTGCAAAGTTCTGCCCGGACTGGAATGCTGCAAAAGAAATCAGCATAAAAAGAAACGGCGCAAGCAAGGTGAAGCGAATGGTCGTTAGTTTGGCGATGCCACCTGAGGCAGCAATACACAAAACTGTACCAACAACATTGGCCAATGCGAGCAACCAAACAATCGCGTAGGTCATGTCCAAATTATCTTTGAGCATACCGGGGCCTACTTCGATCGTGCCCGAACCCAGCAGCGCTACTGCGCCGATAAAGATGGCCATCGAGCCGGAACCAGGAATGCCGAACAGAAGGGTCGGAACAAGTCCACCACCTTCTTTG
>JBCDFK010000046.1:0-9305 GCA_039178065.1 Pseudomonadota bacterium
CCGGATGCTGCGCGCCCTCTCCCGCACGATCTCCCGAAATGACATCCCGCCACCATTGCAATCGAATTTCGCCAGGAACCGGTTCTGAGATCAAATTGCGAATACGTTCAATTTCAGCATTGAAAGCCCACAATGTCGCAAAGTCTTCGCGAACATCTGCCGCCAGAAACAAACTTGCCAAATAAGCTTCGCGATCCGTATCACGCAGTGTCTCAAGCATGCTGCGCCCTACGCCGCATCAACTGCAATCAAAGCTGCCGCAACATTGCGTTCTTCAGCCAGAAGAACGTTATAAGTGCGAACAGCAGCACCCGTGCTCATACTATCGCAACTAATGGTGTGTTCGCGCATGGCTTCGCGGATTTCGGATGGCAACCGCAACAAGTCGTCACCGCAACCAAACAGCAGCACGTCGATTTGTTCAGACTCAGCAAGTATCTGCGATACTGACGCGAGATCAACACCGTCCAAAGACACCGGCGACCAACCATAAATGCCCGACGGAAGTAGCAGCACGGATCCTCGATGTGACATGTCCGCAAAACGAAATCCGCCATTTCCATATGCATCAATTTGAGCCCGGCCCGGGAAATGGGCCTCGCGCACTTCAATGCCAGCACGCATTTACTCGCCGTCCATGCTGAGCGGCCGGGTATTAGCGGTAGCCGCTTTCTCAGCATCAGTTTGTTTGTCTTTCAGCGATAGCGAACCAGGACGCAACTTAAACAAGATCAGCAGCGGCGCAGCGACAAAGATTGATGAATAGGTACCGACAAGAACACCAAATATCATCGCAGCTACAAAGCTTTGCAGCACTTCTCCACCAAAGAAGTAGAGAGCGAATAGTGCAAGCAAAGTCGTGATCGATGTAAGCACGGTGCGCGGCAGTGTCTCATTCATGGATTGATCGAGCAATTCCGGCAATGTCATCTTCTTATAGCGTCGTAAATTCTCGCGTACGCGGTCATAGACCACCACTGTATCGTTCAGCGAGTACCCCACAATCGTCAAAATCGCGGCGATAGAAGACAGATTAAACTCAAGGCCGGTAATCACATACATACCAATTGTCAGCAGCACATCATGCGATGTTGCCAAAATGGCACCCAGCGCAAACTGCCACTCAAATCGCAACCAAATATAGATCAAAATGGCCGCCAATGCGGCCAAAACCGCAATCGTACCTGCACGAGCAAGTTCACCAGAAACAGTTGGGCCAACCACCTCTACGCGGCGAATCTCATAGTCTGCAGCAAGTTCGCCTCGCACCAGCGTCAATGCGCTTTGCTCCGCATTGTCGCCGCCGCCTTGGCTTTCGATGCGGATCAATACATCCCGCTCTGTACCAAAGCCCTGAACCTGCACATCGCCAAGATTAAGATCTGAAAGTGTGTTTCGTATTGCGCCTGGGTCAGCAACTTCCGCCTTGGATTGAACTTCAATCAGTGAGCCGCCTTTAAAGTCGATACCCAAGTTCATGTTCACTGTCGCAAACAGCGCCATGGAAGCCAACACCGCTATAGCAGAACCTGTGAAAGTAAAGCGGCGAAGCCACATGAACTTAATATGCGTTCCTGCCGGCACAAGTGTAATGATCGCCTTGGGCAGTTCCTTTGGCTTTTGCGTGCGCAGCCACCAAGCAACCATCCAGCGCGTCAGAACAAACGCCGTAAACACTGTTGTGACGATACCAATTGCAAGCGTCACCGCAAAACCTCGGATCGGGCCGGAACCCAAATAGAACAGGATACAAGCGGCAATCAGCGTAGTTACATTGGCATCGATAATTGTCGTCAACGCCTTCTGGAAACCCGCATCAATGGCTTGAACAAGCGATCTACCGCCGACGCGTTCTTCTCGTATGCGCTCAAAGATCAGTACGTTGGAATCCACCGCCATACCCACAGTCAGAACGATACCAGCAATCCCGGGCAGTGTGAGCGTTGCGCCGAGAACTGAGAGTGCGGCGATCAGCAGCATAACATTTATGACGAGCGCCAAATTCGCAATGATGCCGAGTTTTCCATAGGCCAGGAACATAAAGGCCAAAACGAGCACCGCGCCCACAATTCCGGCGATTTCACCCGCCGCAATCGAATCCGCTCCAAGGCTCGGGCCAACGGTCCGCTCTTCAACAAATGTTGGTTTAAGCGGCAATGCACCGGCGCGCAGCAAGATTGCCAGATCATTCGCGCCATCTACCGAGAAGTTGCCAGAAATCTGCCCCGAGCCACCAAGAATTGGCTCATTAATAACAGGTGCCGAGACAACTTCATCATCGAGGATAATTGCAAATGGGCGGCCCACATTTTGCGTCGTAGCGCGGCCAAACCTTTGGGCTCCCGTGCCATCGAACCTAAACGTTACTACGGGTTCATTAGTATTTTGATCGAAGCTAACGCCCGCATCATCAAGGTTTTCTCCGGTGACCAACTCGCTCGTTTTCACGAGGTAAGGAATGGGCGGATCGTCAATTGAATATAGAACTTCACTACCAATTGGAGGTCTTCCATTGACGGCTTGGTTCACATCATTTTCAACGTCAACCATCTGGAATGTAAGGCGTGCCGTGGTGCCGATAAGCTCTTTCACGCGCTCAGGATCGTCAGCTCCAGGCACCTGAACAATGATACGGTCTTGACCTTGACGCTGAATAATTGGCTCAGTCGTACCTAACTCATCCACACGATTGCGAATGACTTCAATTGTTTGCGATATCGCCTGCTGCATCCGATAGTCTAAACCAGCATCGGTAAGACCGATCTCCAGCGCACCATCTTCAAGTTGCGCCAAATCAATTTCTTGAACGGTTGTACCTGTAAGTGCATTACCTGAAACAGGTATTGCCAACTCCGCCAATGTCTCCATGGCAGCAGTGACTTCCGTTTCATCGCGGATAGTCACAGAAACAGTCTGTCCTTGCCCAGATAGGCCCGTGTATCCGATGCTAGCATCGCGCAACAATGATCTGACCTGATCACGCGTGGATTCCAAACGGTTCTCAACCAGCTCACCACGATCGAGGCGAAGTTGCAGGTGAACGCCGCCTTGCAGGTCCAGCCCCAATGTCATTGCATCACTTGGCACTACATCAGGAAGGCTATTGCGAAAATTTTCCGAATACAGGTTTGGCAACGCGAACAAAAGACCAACCACAACGGTTAGCCAAATCAAGACAGTCTTCCACGGAGAGAAATAAAGCATGTATTAAATCGTTCGCGTTGGTTGATTCAGTTTCATCGGTTACTAGCGTAAGATTTTGAAAAATCTACTTCTTTGGTGCTGGCTTCTTAGCTGCTGGCGCTTTTTTAGCCGCTGGCGTTGTCTTCTTTGCAGCAGGCGTTGTTTTCTTGGCCGGCGGTGAATCATTGGCTGCCACTGGCTCGCCCTTCACACGCACATCTGCAAGCATTGAACGCAGAACACGGATTTTGGTGCCTTGAGCGATTTCAACTTCCAGCTCGCTATCATCAATGACTTTCGTCACCTTGCCGACGATACCGCCACCGGTCACAACAGTATCGTTGCGGCGAACAGCTTCCAGCATTGCAGCGCGTTCTTTCATTGACTTGCGCTGCGGACGAATGATCAAGAAGTACATGATCACAAAAATTAGAATAAATGGCAGTAGGCTCGCGATCAAATCCGGCCCACCGGCACCACCGGCGGCTTGCGCATAAGCTGGCGTAATAAACATAAATAGAACTCCTTGAGACTCAGGCGGGCTTGCACCGCTAAATGTGCGGCGAATATAGTCACGAACCACTCCAATGCAACCATAACCGGCGCGTTATACCGCCGCAAACAGCAAGAAAGCACGTTAAATGGCAGATGATGCGCAATCAACGCTTCGTGAGCTGAGCGCAAAGCTGGATCTTCTCATCGACGCTGTGCAGCAAATCGGGCCCAAACAGTATGAGAGGACCGATCTAAATGCTGCAGATTGCTTTGTTTACGACGCGCCAAGCGGCCAACTCGTGCCCGTTGATAAAGTCAACCGCGTTGCCGTCGACCTCATAAAGGGTGTTGATCGCGTGCGTGACATTTTGCTGGACAACACAACACGATTTGCAAATGGCTTGCCAGCCAACAATGTCCTTTTGTGGGGCGCGCGTGGCATGGGTAAATCATCGCTCGTAAAAGCAGCGCATGCATCAATAAACAGTCAAAATACGGACAATGCGCCGCTAAAGTTGATTGAAATGCATCGCGAAGATATCGATGCACTCCCCCGCCTGCTCGGTGACATAAGGACAAGTGAGCATCGCTTCATTCTGTTTTGCGATGACCTTTCCTTTGACAATGATGATACATCGTACAAATCACTCAAAGCAGCGCTTGATGGAGGCGTAGAGGGACGTCCGGACAACGTAATTTTTTACGCAACCTCTAACCGGCGGCACCTTCTACCCCGTGATATGATTGAAAATGAGCGTTCAACAGCTATCAATCCATCTGAAGCCGTCGAGGAGAAAGTCTCGTTATCAGACCGCTTTGGATTGTGGCTCGGATTTCACAAATGTAGCCAAGATGACTACCTTGCAATGATCAATGGTTATGTTGATTATCACGATATAAAGATCGACCCAGACGAGTTGCGCCGCGATGCGCTGGAATGGTCCACAACACGCGGCAGTCGATCTGGGCGCGTAGCTTGGCAGTACATTACCGATTTGGCGGGCCGCTTAGGTCAGCCATTGAAATCGGCGGACTAAATCAGCAAATTGCGCGCCGCCCAACAGTGGCGACGCGTTAAAGCTCAAAACGAAATAGCAGGTGATTTAATTTAAATAGGTAGTGGGATCGACAGGCGTCGTGTTTTTCCGAACTTCGAAATGAAGCTGCGGTTGTTTAGCGTTCCCACTCATGCCGGATGCACCAACTGACTGTCCGCGAGAAACATTCTCACCACGTGCGACTTTGATTGAATCAAGATGACCATATACGGTCACTAATCCATTGCCATGTCGAACAAGAACAGTTTTACCAAATTCCTTGAGGCCGTCACCGGCATAAATGACGACACCATTTTCCGACGCTTTAATGGCAGTACCTTTTGGCACTGAAATATCGATGCCATTATTGGCTTTACCGGCAACATTTGAACCAAAGCCTGAAACAACACGGCCTTTTGCTGGCCAGCGCATCGTGGCGACACCAGTATTGGCTGGCGCTGAAGCCTTTGACGTTTGATCAATCGTTGCGACTGAACCATTGGTTTTAACTTGCGCCTTTGGCGGCGTGTAAGCCACAACTTCTTTTTTCGCCGTTGTGGCATTGCCTGTCGTAATCGGATCAACATTTGTTGGTTTAGCCGCCAGCGCAGCGGCGTCCGGATTCCCGGCGAAACCAGGGATCAACAAGGACTGTCCAATTTGTAAATTGTCGGACGATAAGCCATTTAAACGTTTGATCGAAGCAACGCTTGCACCGGTTTGAGCAGCGATCCGCGATAATGTGTCACCGGATGAAACGACATATTTACCAGATTTTGTCACACTATTCGCAACGGCTGGCACTTGCGAAGCTGCAATTGAAGGAGCCAGTGAGGCAACTTCAGTCCCACGCGGACGGTTGTTGGGAACAGGTACATTTGTGGTAGCTGTATTTGTAGCAACCTTATTGGTGACAGCCGTGTTTGAAGCAGTCGAACGAGACGGTGCAGCACCTTCTGAATTGTAAACAGGAATAATAAGCTTTGTGCCGCTGGCAATAACAGCAGATCTATTCAAGCTGTTTGCTTTTGCAACTTCACCAGCTGGAACACCATAACGCTTTGCAATTGTCTCAACGGTATCATTGGAACGCGCGGTCACCATTGTGCCGCCAACTGCGCTCCATCCAGCCTTCGCCTTGGTGGCGGCGGATTTGATAACAGGCGACGTAGACGTGCGAGACTTTATGGTTTCCAGATTGGCATTTGCTGGCGCGGCTGTCGGTGTAGCTAGCTGCTGACGCTGAACCGCGGAATCTTGTGGAACAGAAGATGTATATGTGTAATCCAACCCTGTCGGAGGCGCTTGAGTGTGAGCGCTTGGCGGCTGATAGGGCTGTACTGGCGCATTTTCCGGAAACGGTGTTTGTACGGCGCCAACCTTCTGCTGAGGAACAGCGCCGGTATAGAACCCGTCGCTAAAGCGAACAGTGTCGGCCGCACATCCAGAAAGCGCAGCGGCAATTGCGACAACGGAGGCAGACTTCACAAAACGGACCGAAAAACGGCTAGCAAAAATAGTACTCATCACGCGCCCTACATACAAAAACAGGAGCGTCTATTAGAAACTGTTAATGTTACCGGTCGGTTAAATTTGCGCGAATCAGCACAAATATCGTGCAATTATAAAAATTCCGGAATCTTCAGATTCAACGGTTGCGCACGGACTTTACCGATATCCTCACGTTCAAAACGGCTACCAACTTTTGTCAGACGAACAATATCTTGCGGCATATCGGCTTCGCCAATTGGGCAAATCATAACACCACCCGACGTCAATTGCTCAATAAATGGGCGTGGAACATTATCAAAAGCAGCCCAAGAAATGATGCGATCAAATGGCCCGTCAGTTCCGCCGCGGGACCCATCACCATGCGATGCAATTGCGTTGTCGATCTTCAACTCACGAATACGCGCAGCCGCAGCCGCGCTCAAAGTGCGATATCGCTCAATCGTGAATACACGTTTCGCAAGTTTGCTCATAACAGCTGCGGTAAAGCCACTACCTGTTCCAATTTCCAATACGCGATGATATTCTTCAATGCCTAGATGACGTATCAGGCGCGCCTGGGTATCAGGACCTTCAATTGATTCACCGCAATCGATCGGAATTGTTCCTTTGCTCCAAACGTCGCTCAAAAACTCTGGTCGAATGAAATCGCGCCGTGGAACGGCTTCAAACGCCGCCATCAATAAACGATCATCCATGCCATTGTTGCGCATGCGCAGTAGAAATGCGGCAAAACCTTCGCGATCAGCAAGAGATGTGTTCATGACGCGTCCCATTATCTCTTCAGCGTTTTAACTTTCAGATAGATAGCTCTTGTTAAATTGGCTCCATCTGCCAAGGCGCAATCGCTAACTTGGAATCAAAACAAGGCTGCAATTGGCATCGGGGGGCAAGCCAAGTCAAGCTTTCAAGCAATTGGGCTATATGGCTGGATAAAAAAACCCTCGCAACACGTAGGGCATGTGCGAGGGTTTGGGGTCATAACAGCCATCTACAGTCTGGCTGCTGTTGAAGAGATTCTCATGATTTGCAGCGCTAAACAATTACTAGAACTTGCAGCTTGCACATTTCGGATTTTTGGGTAGAGCGAATCAATTGGCCAAGCAACACCCCGACACATAGATGCAAGCACTTGTTTTAGTGGCACTATTTACTCAACAAATCCCTCAATTGAGTAGACAGTTCATGTGCTGTTATGTCGAGCTTCAATGGCGTGACGGAAATAAAACCATCGTGCAGCGCCTGAATGTCGGAGCGCTCATTCTCTCGCTCTTCACCGCGGAAAAAACTCAGCCAATAATAAGGCTTGCTGCGACCATCGATATGCTCGGTCATTGTCAAACTGTGATCAATGCGACCCTGCTCAGTAACGCGAACACCTTTCACCTGGTTAGACGAACAACTTGGAAAATTGACATTGAGCAAGGTATCTGGCGGCATATCCGCCTTGATCAGCTTGGCAATTAGTGCTGGCCCATGTTCTTCAACCACTTCCCAAGGCACATTCCGCACGCTCTGCTCATAATTGTAGTGTTGACTGACGGCGATCGAGCGAATGCCCATAATAGTACCTTCGAGCGCACCGGCGACGGTCCCCGAATAAGTTACATATTGCGCAATGTTATGGCCTGAATTGACGCCGGACAATATCAAGTCTGGTGCTTCAGGCATTAGCTTGCGCACTGCCATGATAACGCAGTCGGTCGGCGTTCCAGTCATGCCAAAATGGCGGTCATCTATTTTGCGCACGCGAATGGGATCAACCATCGATAGCGCATGCGATACGCCGGACTTATCCGCTTCCGGCGCCACAACCCAAACGTCAGCATCATCGGCAAGCGTTTTAGCAATACGCTCCAGCACCGCGATACCCGGCGCACTGATACCATCATCATTGGTGATTAGAATTCTCATGCGGTAATCACTTCAGTGCCGCCCAGATAGGGTTTCAGAACGTCCGGCACTCTAATTGAACCATCTTCGTTCTGGTAGTTCTCCATTAAAGCAATTAGAGCTCGGCCAAGCGCAACGCCAGATCCGTTGAGTGTATGAACAAACGTCGTCTGCTTTTCATCCTTGGCGCGATAACGCGCATTCATCCGGCGGCCCTGAAAATCACCACATACTGAGCAAGATGAAATTTCCCGATAGGCGTTTTGCCCAGGTAACCAGACTTCGATGTCATGCGTCTTTTGCGCACCAAAGCCCATATCGCCCGTGCAGAGCACCATTGTGCGGAAATGTAGACCAAGTTTTTCAAGCACTGTTTCAGCGCATTTTGTCATGCGATCAAGCTCAGCAATCGAGCTTTCCGCATCGGTGACAGAAACCATCTCCACTTTGTAGAACTGGTGCTGCCGCAAATAGCCCTTAGTGTCGCGGCCCGCAGACCCAGCTTCAGAACGAAAACAAGGCGTGAGCGCTGAGTAGCGTCGCGGCAAATAATCATGGTCGATGATTTCGCCGGCAACAATATTGGTCAATGAAACTTCAGCGGTTGGGATGAGCCAGTGACCGGCAGTTGTTTGATAAAGGTCCTCCGCAAATTTTGGCAGCTGCCCCGTACCGAACATTGATTGGTCTCGCACCAGCAAAGGTGGCTGCACCTCCGTATAGCCGTGCTCTTGTGTGTGCAGATCGAGCATAAATTGGCCCAATGCCCGCTCGAGGCGCGCCAAACCGCCAGACAAAAGCGTAAAGCGAGAGCCAGACATTTTTGCAGCCGTCTCGAAATCCATTTGGCCTAGCGCTTCGCCAAGCTCAAAATGTTCTTTTGGATCAAATGCAAAATTGGGAAGGTTGCCAACTTTGCGCAGCTCTACATTCCCATCTTCATCCTCACCAATTGGCACGTCATCCAAGGGAATATTTGGCAACACTGACAAAGCATCGCTCAGCTTTGCATTCAGCTGGCGCTCAGTTTCTTCGGCGTCCTGCAAAAAGCCTTTCAGTTCACCAACTTCAGCTTTTAGCGCTTCGGCCTTTTCCGTATCGCCCTGCCCCATTGCGGCGCCAATTTCCTTGGATGCAGAATTGCGACGCGACTGCGCTTCTTGAACTTTTGCTATATGTGAACGACGC
>JBCDFK010000047.1:0-9240 GCA_039178065.1 Pseudomonadota bacterium
AAAACGCCGAGCGCCATAAACGGCGAGAGGAAGAAATATCAACCGCAATGAGCCGTGTTGTTGATCCAGCAGTCAAGAAATTGACCGATGCTGGCATGACGGCAAGGGGTATTGTGCGGCACGGAGATGTGGCCGATGCACTAAATGACATCGCAAAAGAGAATAGTGCAGACCAGATTGTTGTCGGTCGTTCCTCGGAAGGCGGTTTCGCAACACGCATATTTGGCAGTGCGACATCAAATCTTGTGATGACCGCAAGCGTTCCCGTAACAGTTGTGAGCTAAGGAAAATCCCATGAAGAAATTTCAAACACTGCTCGCAACTCAAATTGCGGCTGCTACAGCGGCGAGCGCTGCGTTTGCGCAGGAAGCTATGACGATAGACCAACAAGTAAACGAAGTGTTCGCCAGTGCGACCGGTCCCTTTGTGAGCTTTATTTTTGCCCCATTCCCTGGAACAAGCTTTCCGTGGATCGTAATGTGGCTAGTCGTTGCTGCAACGATTTTCACGCTCTATTTCGGCTTTGTTCAGTTCCGATTTTTTGGACATGCCGTCGGCCTCGTAAAAGGGGACTACTCTGATCCCAATGATGCAGGTGAAGTGAGCCATTTCCAAGCCTTGGCAACTGCGCTTTCTGGAACAGTCGGCCTTGGTAACATCGCGGGTGTGGCGGTTGCCGTTGGTATTGGTGGACCAGGTGCAACATTCTGGATGATCCTGGCCGGACTTTTGGGTATGGCCTCCAAGTTCACGGAATGTACGCTCGGCGTTAAGTATCGTAATGAATATGATGACGGTACCGTTTCTGGTGGCCCAATGTATTATATATCAAAGGGCTTTAATGAGCTGGGTCTGCCCGGCGGTAAAATTCTCGCCGTTGTGTTCTCTGTTTTTTGTATCTTGGGCGCACTTGGTGGCGGTAACATGTTCCAGGCAAACCAAGCACATGCGCAGATCTCAAGCATTGTTGGCGACTACCCAGGCTGGATAACAGGCGTAATATTCGCAGCGGTCGTGTTTGCTGTGATCGTTGGCGGAATTAAATCAATCGCGAATGTTACTGAAAAAGTCGTGCCATTTATGGGCATTTTATATGTGGGCGCGGCATTGATCATTCTCTTGATCAACTACGATAAAATCGGTTGGGCATTCGGCCAAATCTTTGCAGGTGCCTTCACAGGCCTTGGCGTTGCTGGTGGATTTGTCGGTGCTTTGATCCAAGGGTTCAAACGTGCCGCGTTCTCAAATGAGGCGGGCGTTGGTTCTGCTGCGATTGCCCACTCTGCGGTGAAAACCAAAGAGCCAATTACCGAAGGTTTTGTGTCATTGCTCGAGCCGCTGATCGACACAGTCGTCATTTGTACAATGACGGCGTTGGTGATCATTATCTCACAACAATTGGTGATAGATGCGGAAACAGGCAACTATGTGCTCAACGAAGCTGGTAATGCGATTGCTACTGTTGATGGCAACACCGGCGTTTCCTTAACGTCAGCAGCGTTCGCATCTGGCATCAGCTGGTTCCCATACATCTTGGCCATTGCGGTGGTTTTGTTTGCCTTTTCAACGATGATATCGTGGTCGTACTATGGCCTGAAAGCTTGGACCTACTTGTTTGGTGAAGGCAAAACAGCAGAACTAATCTTCAAGATCATATTCTGTATCTTTGTCATCATTGGTGCGGCAGCAAGCCTTGGCCCAGTTATCGACTTCTCTGATGCTGCAATTTTTGCCATGGCAGTGGTGAATATCTTCTGCCTCTACTTCCTAATGAAAGTGGTGAGAAAAGAGCTTGCGTCTTATAGCAGTCGTTTGGCCGCTGGCGAGATTAAGAAATACAAACACTAATATTCAAATTGAAGGGGCATCCGACGAGGTGCCCCTTTGATGCCCATCTACTTTTTGGACAGCCAACAGTCCATTTCCTTTGCATTTTTTCCGACGTCATATAATCCTTATGAAACATCGGTAAATGCTCCGGTGGCTTGAAGAGATTTCACCGGTTTTTGGTATGACCGACACTGAAAATACAAAAGAAGCGCAAGTCGCAGCTTCCAACGGCGCAGATATTTATGGCGACGATGGCGTTGTGCGCGCTGATTTTCTGGACCAGATAACGATTTCTCTCGATTCTCAACAGGTTGATCAACTTGCAACTGCGGTTGAAAATCTGCACGAATCTGAGCTCGGCGATCTTATTGAAGCGTTGGAGCCAGGTGAGCGACAGGAATTGGTTGCACTGCTTGGTGAGCAATTTGATTTCTCGGCGTTGACAGAGATCGATGAAGCCATCCGCATGGACATCGTAACGGCTTTGCCAAATGAGCAAATTGCGCAAGCTGTGCAAGAGCTCGACACCGACGATGCAGTTTTCATCCTCGAAGACATGGATGAGGGTGAACAAGCCGATATCTTGGCTAAAGTGCCCTTTACCGAGCGTATTAGACTCCGTCGCTCACTCGATTATCCTGAAGAATCAGCTGGTCGCAGAATGCAGGCCGATTTTGTTGCCGTCCCGCCATATTGGTCAGTGGGACAAACGATCGATTATCTGCGCGATACTGATGATCTGCCCGATAGCTTCTCACAGCTATATGTGATTGACCCTACATTTCGGCTGCTCGGTGCTGTGGATTTGGATAAAATTCTGCGGGCAGGGCGCTCGGCGCGCGTCGAAGACATACAACGTGAAACCCGTCATGCCATTCCCGCCGAAATGGACCAGGAAGAGGCGGCGCAGATTTTCGAGCAATATGACCTGCTATCGGCTGCTGTTGTGGATGAAAACGAGCGGCTTGTTGGTGTGCTCACCATCGATGACGTCGTCGATGTCATCCAACAGGAGGCTGAAGAAGACTTTAAGCGTCTTGCGGGCGTCGGTGATGAGGAACTCTCCGACAATGTAATGAACACTACCAGGTCACGTTTCGTATGGTTGCTTGTGAATTTGGCCACGGCAATATTAGCTTCGTACGTAATCGGCTTGTTCGATGCCACCATCGAACAGATGGTCGCTCTCGCGGTTCTAATGCCGATTGTGGCTTCGATGGGCGGAAACGCTGGTACACAAACCATGACCGTGGCTGTGCGAGCGTTGGCAACCAATGACATCGATATTCACAATGCAAGCCGTGTCATCAGGCGGGAACTCACCGTTGGGTTTATCAACGGTATACTATTTGCCGCGCTTGTTGGTGTCATGGCATCGGTTTGGTTTAACAGTGCAATGCTTGGATCAGTTATAGGCGCGGCGATGATTATCAACATGGTTTGTGCAGCTTTAGCCGGTATATTGATTCCGCTCGCGCTCGACAAACTGAACATCGACCCAGCCAGCGCATCAAGCGTTTTTGTAACTACTGTGACAGATGTTGTAGGTTTCTTTGCCTTCTTGGGATTGGCTGCTGTTTTTCTCATAAATTAAGTAGGCTTGGTACAACCGACATAAAACCACATAAAAAATTGACTTTTACGTAAGAGTTTTTTATTCAAATACCATAACAGGGGCGGGGTAATTTTGAGTATGCCCGCAGTGAAATGCGCGAATTTTATACGATTACTGAACTGACACGTGAGTTTGAGATTTCAACTCGCACATTGCGTTTCTACGAAGACGAAGGGCTTGTTTCACCGGTACGCCGTGGTCGTACGAGACTCTTTAGACCTTCCGACCGTGTGCTGATCAAACAAATCATGCGCGGTAAGCGTTTGGGATTCTCAATCGCAGAGATTCGCGAGATCATCCAGATGTATAAGGCTCCACCGGGCGAGTCAGGGCAGCTGCATACAATTGTCGAGAAGGTGGAAGAAAAGCGTGCTGAGCTACGTCAAAAACGCAAGGATATTGAAGAGACGCTTGCGGAACTAGACGCTGTGGAAGAGGCTTGCGTGAACCGTCTGGCTGAAATGCGGGTCGCAAGTTAGCGCTTAAATCCAGCGATTGACTTTCTTCTTATACGATCTGAATGCGCCGCCAAATCGCGTTTCGAGATGCTTTTCTTCACGCTCGATGGCCAGTTTTTGAGTTGCAAATGCAGCGACAGGCATCAGTAAACACAACCAATAATTTGAGAAGGCCAGACCGAGACCAAAAATCAGCATCGCATTTGCAAGGTAAATTGGGTTTCGGCTGAAGGCGAAGACGCTTTTTGTGACGAGGTGATCGCTACTTTTGTGGGGTAGAATGGTGGTTTTCGCATTCCGCATTGTACGCATCGCAGCTACATCTATCAGAATTCCGATAAATATGATCATTACACCCAAGCCAAACAGTAGCTCTCCAATAACACCAAATGGGCTACCCAGGTCATAAAGGCCGTTCAATATAATCCCGATTGCTATTGTGCAGACGACAATGATTGGCGGCCAGGGAATCGTGTTGGGTCGATCAGAAGTGTTGTTGCTCATTTTATTGTCCTGGGATGTCAAACATTTCGACACTGCATTGTTGCGAAATGGCGGCAGGTTTTCCAGAGGCAAAATCAATCTGTCCCGTCATGACGGGCGTAAATAGATCTGCCTCTATCAACTCAGACTGCACGCATCCGCAATAAAATGCGCACCGTCTTGCGTTTTGTTCCAAACCGCAAGATTTTTGGCAGCTGACTGCAAACTGGCTTTGCAGAGCAGCTTCATCAATCTGCGCAGGGTATATCAGGGAGAATACATAGATGCCAGCGATCAGAATTGGTTGGTGAACAAGATACGTAACAAGACTATGCCGACCGAGAAATGAAAGGCACCCTGTCAGAGCATTATTCGGTATGTTTTGCAGGTGATCAAACAAAGTCCTGTTTAATGCCAATTTACCTAGGCCCATGCCAATTAAGGCCGCGCCAAACCATGGAAAAACCGGCACATAGTCGTTTGAGCGAACGCCCTGCGACTGTAGACCGGTCCAAGCCAAATGTAGCCCATTCAAAGCGTCAAATTTTAGGTGAGGGGCAACCAGTATCAACGCTATGCCTAGTGCGACGAGTGCTAACAAATGCAGACGCAAAAACAGCAGGCCAGCAAGGCTAGCAAAAGCGATTTGGTGCAGGATGCCAAAAAATATGAAGCTATCGGGTGTGAAATAATAGGTTGCGATTGTGATGAGAAGTGCAGCACCCGCAATCTTTAACCAACGCTTCCAGAAGCCGGCCCAGCGAATACCGTTTTGGTGTGCGAGTACAAGGCCAATACCAACTAAAACCAAGAATGACGATGCAATGCCGCGTGCAAAAAATTTCCAAGGTCCTTCATTTACAGCTGCCGATGTCACATAGCCGAAGAACGAGAGGTCCCAGCCGAAGTGATAAATTGCCATGGCCACGAGCGCGATGCCACGTGCCAAATCAAGTGCAAGATAGCGCAGTGATTTTCCGGATACGCTCATGATCACTCGGCTGGTTTGACGGATGTTGGTGTGTGTTGAGGCCCGCCAGATCGCATGAAATATAGGCCAAGCAGAACCAGAACTAATGCGATCATAACCTGAGGGCGTAGAGGTTCGCCAAGCATCAAAACCCCCATAAGTATGCCGAATACCGGTATCAGATTTACAGACATGGAAAATGCTGAATACCCGACCTTGTTGATGAGATAAAACCGCAGAATATAAGCGATACCTGTCGGGAAGACGCCAAGGTAAACGAGTGCCATCAATGATTGTGCGGAAGGCAACTCTTTCAATACACCATCGGTCGCCAACGCAAGCGGAATTAATATAACTGTGCCGATCACCAGCGCTAAGAAAGCCAATGATATAGGTGGGACATCAATACGGCGAATGAGGATGCCTGCGGTAACATAGCAAATGCAGCCACCAATTGCGGCCGCTTGTGCAAGCAGATGATCACTGCCGATCTGGGTTAGAGCATCCCAACCGACGATCGCAATAACGCCTGAGAATCCAAATGCTACGCCAAGTGCTTTCCGTTGCGTGATTTTGTCGTCTGATGTGAAGATGTGACTACCAACAAGAGCCAAAAACGGACCGATTCCCATGAGTAGGGATGTTACCCCTGCGTCAATTGTGAGCTCGGCCCAGGAAATCAGGAAGAACGGAATGACCACATTGAGCACAGCCATAATAACAACCAAGCCCCACATCTGAGCGGCGTTTGGCAGGACAACACCCTTGATGAGCGCATAGGGTGCCAGAACCGCCGCACCAATTGCAACGCGAATTGCTGCAAGCCAAATTGGACCAACTTCAGGCACCGCAATTTTGATGGCCATAAAAGCGGATGCCCAAATAATTGCTACAAGAATGAGCAATGCCATATCACTGCTGGATGCTCTTGAGATTGTTTTCATGAACTCTGCAACTTCTACTAGATTTGCTTAGGCGAACCTAAATCATCGGTCGCATGTCACTCAACAGGTAGCAAGCAAACAATGTTTCGATTGGGGTCGAAATGTTTAAATATTTTACCATGAGATAGTTACGCTATAGACGATATTTAACAGTAATGTGGATATGTGTGATCATTTTGTTAGGTGTTTGTTAACCAATTAAGCCTTTGAATATACGGAATTAAAAATTTGATTTTCAATATTGCATAGGTGGTATGCCCGATTTTTGCCTTTTTTGCACTTGCACGTTTATGGGGCCGAGCGTATAGACCGCTGCGAATTGTTTTGCACTGCAAAACGGCGAGGATTAATTCAAGATGAGTGATCGTTTTATGGACGAAAACACAACAAGACCCTGCTGGAATATTACCGCTTGGGCGCTTACAGGATTCGTACTGGTTGTATTTGCTGTGGCATTGATGAGTGGTTCTGGTTCTGAAGTTGTCGCCAACGTTCAACCGCTCTCATAAAATTCTTGTTTCCAAAAATTTGTTATCCTTTTATGTCGCTGTTTTGCTAATGTGCGTCGGCTATGAAAATGATGTTTGACAATCGCGAGTTATTCTCCGGCGATATTGGAGTACCTCATGTTTCTGTCGATATTCGAGCTTTATAAAATTGGCATAGGCCCGTCATCGTCACATACAATGGGGCCGATGAGCGCCGCTGCCCGTTTTCTTGATGACATTGCAGAGGGTAATTGGCCGCGACCACAAGGTTCCGAGGTTGCCCGCATAAAAGCTTCTCTTCACGGTTCTCTGGCCTTTACGGGTATAGGTCATGCATCCGATCGAGCGGTTATCCTGGGGCTGGCGGGTTATTTGCCGTCGTCAATCGATCCCGAACTTATAGAACCAACAATATCAAAGATTCAGCAAACTAAGATGGTCAATCCGGAAGGCCATCCGGCCTATCAATTTGACCCAAATATCGATCTCGTCTTGGATAAGAAAACCCCACTCACAGGGCATGCAAATGGCATGTCGTTTTCTGCATTGGATGCTGATGGTCGCATTTTGTTAAAGCGGATTTACTACTCGATTGGTGGCGGGTTTGTGGTGTCGGAGGAAGAGCTTTCGCGCTTGAAGGCAGACACCTCGCCAAAAGCCGATTTGGAGATGCCTTATCCCTTTACGACTGCAAAAAACATGCTGCAAATGGCCCGCAAGTCAGGCAAGTCTATTGCAGAAATGAAGTGGGACAATGAGCTTTCACAAGTCAAAAGAGATCAGTTGGAGGCTGGGATCGATGAGATCTGGGCAGCGATGAACCAATGTATCGAGCGCGGTATGCAAATTGAGGGCACTTTGCCCGGTGGCCTAAAGGTAAAACGCCGCGCTGCTCAATTGGCCCAGCGGTTGGAACAACGAAGACAATCCAACCGATACAATCCGCTGGAAGCAAATGATTGGTTGAACGTTTATGCGATGGCGGTGAACGAAGAAAACGCCGTCGGCAGCCGAATTGTAACCGCACCCACCAATGGCGCTGCGGGCGTTGTTCCTGCTGTTTTAAAGTACATCACAAAATTTCATGATAGTGTCACCCAAGAAGACATCCGTACCTTCTTGCTGACCTCCGCTGCGATTGGCGGACTTATCAAGCACAATGCTTCGATTTCTGGTGCTGAAGTGGGATGCCAAGGTGAAGTTGGATCCGCATCCGCAATGGCTGCTGCTGGACTAGCCGCAGTTATGGGCGGAACGCCCGAGCAAATCGAAAATGCCGCTGAAATTGCACTGGAGCATCACCTGGGCATGACTTGCGATCCTGTAGCAGGCCTAGTGCAGGTTCCATGCATAGAGCGCAATGGGTTGGGGGCTGTAAAGGCGGTTACTGCCGCATCACTGGCATTGATGGGCGATGGCGAGCATGTTGTTTCGTTAGATGCGTGCGTGGAAACGATGCGCCAAACCGGCCGTGATATGAACAAAAAATACAAAGAGACAAGCCAGGGCGGACTAGCTGTCAACGTCGTGGAATGTTGATCATACAGCGCGAAGCATCCAATTTTCATCTGTGGAGCTGTCCTTGTTGCCATTGACCTAAGTGCAATCATGCCCATTTTTGATCTATGGCTTTGAACCTTATAAAACTATGTGTTGGCGTTGAGAGCGTCGATCAGCTTTCCGACTTCATTGAACGCAAGTCTATGGCGTTGATTGCTGCCAGCAAGCCGGTTGAAATGGTGCACACAACCAGAATGTCACCCAAACGGGCAAAAGAGATCATCGGCAAAGGTTCACTCTACTGGGTCATCAAAAGCCGCGTTCAATGCCGCCAAGAAATTATTGATCTGAGAACCTTCAAAGACAATGAGGGGATATCTCGGTGCGACATCGTGATGAAGCCAACACTTATCATGACAGCCCATCAGCCGAAGCGTCCGTTCCAAGGGTGGCGGTACTTTAAGCAAGAAGACATACCACGCGATTTGGGCGAAGGCGAAAAAGCCGTTGCGGAGATGCCAGAAGAATTGCGGAAAGAACTCGCTAGTCTCGGCCTAATTTAGAACTCGTCCTCTGGAATTCGTGCATCGCTAACGTTTGCTGCGCCTTGAATTGGACTAGCAATTTGACATTTAAGGATTTGTTGACCAAACAAAGTAGGTAGGCCGGGGGCCTAGCGTTAACTGGTCCGTGTTAGATGTATTTTGAGTTTTCACATTCTGTCCAATTGCGCCCGCGCAAGCTGAGCCATTGCCATGTCATCGTATGTGGTAATGAGAAGGGCGGTTCTGGTAAATCTACAACAGCCATGCATGTCGCGGTTGGGTTGCTTAAGCTCGGTTTTCGTGTTGCCACAGTCGATTTGGATACACGCCAACAATCGCTTACGCGTTACAACCAGTATCGCCGCCGTTGGATCAAAAACACAGGCGTGGAATTGGCAACTCCAGCG
>JBCDFK010000048.1:0-9167 GCA_039178065.1 Pseudomonadota bacterium
GATCAGTCTCGGCATTTGACTGCGCCAAGGCTGTTAGAAGAACTGCACGTTTCCGGCCGGCTTCTTCCTTGGTAATTTGCTTGGTGCTCTTTTGTTTGTCCAATAGACGGATCGCACCATCCCAATCGCCATCAGCGGTTTTCAGGTCTAGCGCAGCTTTGCTTGCCCAATTGAGCTGCGGCGCGAGTTCAGCCGCTTTTTCGGCATAGTGGCGCTGCGCCTCGCGTTCTCCTAGCCGCTGTGCCTCCATATAAAGCCCTCTCAAACCCAATATTCGTGTCTCTGGGTCATCGAGCATGGCTTCAAATTTCTTGCGCGCGGCGGTGTGATCGCCTTCTAGCATCGTGGCTTGAGCGTCCAACAGATTAAGCAAGGGTTCAGTGGTTGAATCAAGCAATCCGCCGGCCTGTTTTAACATCTTGCGCGCCGAAGAACTATCGCCCGCACCCGCTGCAATGATACCGGTGGACAATGATTGATAGCCGCGATCGCGACGCCGCGCTCGGAAGAAACGCTGCATGCGCTGTGGTGATGTGAAAACAACTTTAAAGAGCCACCATATCAGCATGAATGCGGCAATCGTGGCGACGATTGCAACGCCTGCCACCATCAGCGGAACCGTAATTGCTTTGTCTGCGATAGTTAAAACAACTTCACCGGGTACATCAGCTAGCCAAGCAAAGCCCAATCCGAGGGCAAAAACAACTAGAACAAAAAGGAGTACGCGTAACATCTCAAGTCCTCCTTCTTAATTCGACGCTGGGGCGGTTGCAGTCATCGCACCAGTGAGTGCTTTCGCGACCAAAGCATCTACGGAAAGTCGGGCGCGTAGACTATCAGCAAATCCAGCCGACGCATTTTTAGCTGCGTCGGGCAATGATTCCCACTCACTGAGTGCAGCCGCAAGATCGCTTTCTTTTAGCCGTGCCTCAATTCGTGCAGCAATTTGATCTGGGCTTTCGCCCTCGACATCGCCCACGGTGCGCACTTGAACAAGCGAGCGAGCACTTGCCATCAGACGATCGGCAACACCAGCATCCTCAGCCAGACCTTCGCCCACTGCTATTATGCGGTTGTGAACGGATGGAAATTGATCCGTGAGTTGGCTAATCGTTGCAACACCTGAAGCGGCATAATTGCGCAATTCAGCAACCGTTTCTGCATCGCCAGCTACACTGGCATAGGTCTCTAGCTCGGACATAAATGACCCGCCACGATCGATTGCAGATTTTAGTCCAGCCGATGCAATGGCACCAGCAACATTGGCGCCAGCGGTGCCCCCGGCAATTTTATCTTCTGCTGAAGAAATCTGTTCCGCTAACCCTGCCATCTGCGCCGACAATTCTGTCTGTAGAGCAGATAAGCCGCCCTCCACAGAAGCAATTTCCGCCTGCAGTGCCTCAATATTTATTGCATCACCATTGGCTTGCGACACAATTGTCTCCAATTCGACGATACGATTGGCTAGTGCTTCAAGTCCTGCACCTTCGCCGGCAGCACCCACTGAAATGCTTGTTTCCATTTCGGAAACAGTCGCGCCCAATGCCTGAAGGGTTTCCTCCATACTTGCCGCTTTAATTGCCGTTTCTTGCGACGTACCAACCGCCGCATCGATCGCCATTTGAGTCTCAGCGGAAATGCTCGCGACGCTATTCTCCTGCAAAGAGGCAATCTCGGCTCTGAGATTTTCAATATCACTTTGTACCGGCGTTAAATCCACCTGCTCAACCGGCGCTGGTTGTGGCGCAAAACTTGGTAACACACCAACCCATTGCAAAAATGCGCCCCCAACAAGCGCCAGTAATCCACCAACGAGACCGCCAGATAAATTTGCAAACCTGGTATTGCCAGTTGAGCCAGATGTAACTGTAGGTTCACCATCGCCAGAAGACGAAATATCATCTGCACTCGGCTCTAATTTTTCCTCTGTGGCTTCTGCAACTGTTTCCGCCGCCTCACTGCCCACTTCGTTGACATTCTCATCAACTACCGCTTCTGCATCCAGATCAATTGTTACCGGTTTACGAGTATTGCGAGAATTACGGGGTTTGGCTGACCGGGCCATACTTGCCTCCACTACTGACACGCGAGATAAAACAAATCCACAACGAGAATATTCGTTAAGAATGGTACTGGAAAATTTGTAGCACAGCTTTTCCAATGCGAAAGCTGGTGCAGTCAGAAATCGCGATTTTTGCTTTGATAATATGCGCGTACTGTCTCGATCATGACATCATCTCGCGGTTGTGCGCAGACAATAACATCCTCGCGAAGGTCAGTACGCAGGGCCAATTTCGTACGTTCCGAAATACAAAAAATCATTGGAATCACTGATGAATTTGCAACAGAGTCAGTAGACCAATGTTCGTTCAATATACGTGCTGAGATACTTGAATATAGCAAAATGCCATCAATAGAACGATGTTGTATCAATTCACTCATTTCATAAGTCAACTGACTGACTGTTTTTGTTCGATAGGTCTCAGAAACGTAGACTTTAATACCTCGCCCTCCAAGCTGTAGCTCAACATCATCCGTTCGCGTTTCTCCACACAAATAAACAGTTGACGCATTGGCCTCCAGCTTGCTCGCGACGAGCTTTATGAGGTCGCGCGCATCACCATCCGCCGATTCTACAATTTGGAATTGTTTTTCCAGCGCTACTTCTTTGGTTGCATCACCCACCGTGTAAATTGGGAGATGTCGAAGTTTTGTCAACAATGCGTCATCGGCATGTCGCAATGCGTTAGCGCTCGTGACCAACACAGCCGAAGCATTTCCCAAAACGCTGTCATCAAGCTGATGCGTCAGCCCGACCATTTCTGTAAAGGGCAGAACCAGCGTTTCTAAATTGTGGTTTGCTAACCGTTGGGCGGTCTGAGCAGCGCCGGGCTGCGGACGAGTCACTAGTATTTTAGGTCTCGCCGCACCAGCCATTTCTCAATTCCAACTCTCAAAGAAATCTGCGCCAGCCATAGTTCGGATTTGCTCACCTGCATTTCGACCGATCAGCGCAGCTTCTCCAACTTTGCCATTTAACCTTATGTCATGCGATTCCGTACCGTCTGGCTTCAAAATCAGCCCATACAAAGACACATCATTGCCATCGATAATTGCGTGTCCTGCAATAGGTGTACGACACGATCCATCAAGAGAAGCCAGAAATGCACGTTCACATATAAGCGCCGTTGCCGTCGCATCGTGATTGAGCGGTTCTACTAACGCCAGCATCTGATCATCATCCGCACGGCCCTCGACGCAAATTGCGCCCTGACCAGGCGCAGGTGGAAAAACATCAAGTTCTATCAGATCCGTGATGACTTCAGTCATTCCCAATCGCTTGAGCCCGGCATTCGCTAAAAGCGTGGCATCAGCGATACCTTCGCTCAGTTTGCGCAATCTGGTTTGAACATTGCCCCGAAATTCCACCGTTTTAAGATCTGGACGTGCCCGGCGAACAAGTGCTTGCCGTCGGAGGGAAGAGGTTCCAACCACAGCCCCTTCTGGCAAAGCCAGCAAGTTCGCAACCGATGGACTTAAAAATGCATCCCTGGGATCTTCCCGCTCAAGGAATGCCGTTAGCGCCAATCCACTAGGCAGTTCCGTTGGCATATCCTTTGATGAGTGAACCGCGACATCAATACGGCCGTCGCGCAGCTTGGTTTCAATATCCTCGGTGAAGAGCCCTTTGCCGCCAACCTCTGCCAATGACCTGTCTTGTATGCGGTCACCAGCAACCGAAATCACCTCAACAATGACGTCGTCTTCCGGCATGCCATGCGCAGCCACCAAGCGTGCCTTCACTTCATGGGCCTGCGCCAATGCAAGCGGGCTGCCTCGGGTACCAATGCGAATTTTCTGCACAGATGAAGCCACAGTTTGAAACCTTTTATTTCCGTGTTAGGCGAGAGTTCTCGTATGAACGATAATCCGACCAGTTGATTAAGCAATAAGCAATGCACACGATTTTGGGAATTGAGACAAGCTGCGACGAAACCGCCGCGGCCGTTGTACAAGGTACAACATCACCGCTCAAAGGCACGATCCTCTCCAATATTGTCTACAGCCAAATTGATGATCATGCAGCCTATGGCGGCGTCGTTCCAGAAATTGCTGCCCGCGCCCATGTGGAAAAGCTCGACACCATTGTTAAGCAGGCCATGGCGGACGCTGAAGTGTCATGGAACGATATTGATGCCGTTGCTGCTACAAGTGGCCCAGGTTTGATTGGCGGATTAATCGTAGGCGTTATGACTGGTAAAACGCTCGCTCACGTGAAGCAAAAACTGTACTTTCCCATCAATCATTTGGAAGGTCATGCATTGACAGCGCGGCTGACCGACGGCTTGGCATTTCCATATCTTCTGCTTTTGGTATCGGGCGGCCATACACAGATCTTGTTGGTCCGTGGCCTGAACGATTATGAAAGATGGGCAACGACCATTGATGACGCATTGGGCGAGGCATTTGACAAAACCGCAAAATTGCTTGGCCTGCCATATCCGGGTGGTCCCGCTGTTGAATTGGCAGCAAAGTCTGGAAACCCAAATCGTTTTGACCTACCAATCCCGCTTAAGGGAGCCGATAGGCCAGACTTTTCATTTTCGGGGCTTAAAACTGCACTGCGGCGCAAAGCAACCGAACTTGGCGCACTATCCGATAGCGACATATCCGATCTTTGCGCATCCTTTCAACGCGCCGTCACCGGATCACTAAATGACCGTGTCTCGCGCAGCCTAAAGAGATATAGGCAAGAAATTTCCGATGACATGCCAACGCTTGTGGTTGCGGGCGGCGTTGCTGCCAATATGGCAATCAGAAAAATGCTTGAAGATGTCTGCGCGGATAACGGGTTTTCATTTCTAGCGCCTCCACATGAGTTATGCACCGACAATGGTGCAATGATCGCATGGGCCGGACTTGAACATTTCGCAGCGGGTGCAGAAACCGGGTTTAATCAAAATCCGCGACCTCGCTGGCCCTTGGATAGCCAATCAACGCCGGTCATCGGTTCCGGCAAAAAAGGGGCCAAAGCATGAGCGAGAAAATTGCCGTGTTAGGCGCTGGTGCTTGGGGAACAGCACTGGCTGCATCCTTTGCCGAAAACGGTCACAGGGTTACACTGTGGGGCCGCGATGCAGCACAATTGCGCCTTATGAAAGAGACAAGAAGCAACGTTAAATATTTGCCAGGTGTTGCGCTTTCCGCTGGCTTAAACTTTGAGGAAAAGTTGGGCCAGTCTATCAATACGGCCGAGATAATTTTGCTTGTCATTCCAGCGCAGCAAATCGCATCTATTGCTGAGCAAATCAGCGATCTAGCACAAGACGGCGCAACCCTGATTTCTTGCGCAAAGGGCATCGACCAATCCACCGGCCATACGATGAGCCAAGTTCTGTCTCGTATAGCACCACAGTTCAATATCGCAGCATTGTCTGGTCCCAGCTTCGCCGCCGATGTCGTTGAGGGCCTGCCAACAGCGGTAACAATTGCAGCAATCGATATGCCAAAGGCAATGGCACTGTGTGAAAAACTATCCAGTTCCAAATTGCGATGTTACGCGTCGGACGACCTGGCCGGCGTTGACTATGGCGGCGCGCTGAAAAACGTGCTGGCTATTGCAGCAGGGATCGTGCATGGCCGTGATCTTGGCGCAAGTGCGCTCGCGGCAATAACAGCGCGTGGATTTGCCGAGTTGCAGCGTATGGCATTGGCTCTAGGCTCCAAGCCTGAAACGCTAACCGGCCTTTCTGGACTGGGTGACCTCATCCTAACATGTGCATCAGAAAAATCACGCAACTTTGCCTATGGCGTCGCTATCGGGCGAGGTGACGATTTGAAAAACATGAAACTTGCAGAGGGTGTTTCAACCGCTGCAATTGCTGCAAATATCGCACACGACAACAATATTGACGCACCCATTATCCAAACGGTAAGCGAAATTTTGGCCGGCGATTTGGGCGTTAATGAAGCAATCCACATGCTTTTATCTCGCCCGGTGCGACGCGAATCAGAATAGGCTTGACCCAGCAACAATGTGAGTTAGCTGTACACTAAATCAACGCAGGAATAGTTCTATGGCTCAATATTGGCTCTTTAAATCTGAACCCTTCAAATGGTCATGGGATATGCAAAAGGCCAAGGGCGAAACCGGAGAAGAATGGGATGGTATTCGCAATTACCAAGCCCGCAACAATATGCGCCTGATGAAAATCGGCGATAAAGGGTTTTTCTATCACTCAAATGAAGGCTTAGAAATTGTCGGTATTGTCGAAGTTTGTGCACTCAGCCATCCTGATTCAACGACTGATGACGAAAGATGGGATTGCGTCGACATTAAAGCCGTATGCGATATGCCCACGCCCGTGACGCTAAAAGATGTGAAAGCAAATCCAAAACTGGAAAAAATGTCGCTTGTCACGTCAATGCGACTATCGGTACAGCCAGTCACCAAGAACGAATGGCTGGAAGTTTGCCGGATGGGCAATTTGGATAATCCGCCTCTTTAGCGATAAACAATAATCCGCGTTTCGCGGTTTATATATTTGAGCAGCCAGCGCATATCCGCTTCTTTTAGCTCAATACAGCCCTCTGTAGGCTGATAGCCAGGCTTACAAATATGCATAAATATTGCTGATCCGCGGCTTCGGCGGCGACATGTACTGGGCATATTCCAGTCAAGCACTACGCCAATGTCATAGAGTTGGTCACTGCGCATCATGACTTCATGCGACGCGCCAAATGGCAGATTCACCGGCATATTGTAATTTGCGTTGCTCGGCGCATCGCACCATCCATCGTCTATGTCGATAGGATCAAATTCCAGCACGGAAGCAGGTCGAACCACCCGGTCACCCCGAAAAAACCCGCAAATCGGTTTTAAAGCGTGGTTCGAAGGTGTTGCACCATCGCCCTCACGCTTAAAGACGCTCGTGCCACTGCGCCCTAATGCACAATGGATAATTCGACCATCAGCATTGATAATCCCGCGCGTTGGGCGGTTTGGCATGCGTTGAACACGAAGAATTCGCAAAAAAGTCATCGAGATGTTTATTGCATCCACCTGTTAGTTAGACCATGCACTGTCAAAACATTTAATTGCTTCATGCATTTGTTACTGCCATATTTCTAGGTAACATAGCGCTACGAAACAAGAATCACGCGTTCAACGAGCGTTAAGCAGACAAGGTGACCCATGACGACACGTACAGTCCTATTAATCGATGATGATAATGATCTGCGAGAAGTGATTGTTGAACAACTTTCCCTCTACGAAGAATTTGACGTTTTGCAGGAAGCATCCGCGACCAAAGGCATCGAAACCGCACGCGGCGCAATGATAGACCTCATTGTTATGGATGTTGGTTTGCCAGATATGGACGGCCGCGAAGCTGTGAAACTGTTGCGCAAAAGCGGGTTCAAAGCACCAATCATCATGCTGACCGGTCACGACACAGATTCAGATACCATTTTGGGACTTGAGGCCGGCGCTAATGATTACGTGACCAAGCCATTTAAATTTGCTGTCCTGTTAGCTCGTATGCGGGCCCAATTGCGCCAGCATGAACAATCTGAAGATGCAACATTTGTGGTAGGGCCATACACATTCAAACCAAGCCAGAAGCTATTACTCGATGCCAATGGTGGAAAAGTGCGCCTGACAGAAAAAGAGGCTTCCATCATCAAGTATCTTTATCGCACTGGCGGCAAAGTTGTTAGCCGCGATACATTGTTGGAAGAAGTCTGGGGTTACAATTCAGGCGTGACGACACATACGCTGGAAACCCATGTTTATCGGCTACGCCAAAAAATCGAAAATGATCCGTCTAATGCATCGATTCTGGTTACGGAAAGCGGCGGCTATAAACTGGTTCCGTAATTGAGCGCTGAAGAAAGCCGCTCGCGGCTTTTAAAATGCAGTTTTGTGTTGTAACAGCGCCAAACGCTATAGGTTGAATTGCTCTCACAGCAGGGATCCAGCAATTGACGCTCGACGACGCGGCTCCGCCCCAGTTGCTCGCGGCCACGTGGTCCGCCTCCAGCATGTGGACGGCCAACGCCGCGACGGTCTCTCCCGCGCCCGACACACGCGATGGCAAGTGCCACCTTACCCCGGCCAACCTCGTCACCATGCTCCACCGCGCGCAGGAATGGCCGGACACCATGGCGCAGCTTTCGGCGGCGTTTGGCGACACCGATCACTTTGCGATCCACAGCGCCGTCCCACCGACGTTTGGGGACGAAGGCGCGGCCAACCACATGCGGCTTTGCGAAGGGCACGCGGCCAGCGGCGTCGAAGTCTTTGTTTATGGCAAGCCCGGTGCCCGCTTCCCCGCGCGCCAGCACGAGCAGGCCAGCCGAATGGTCGCGCGTCTTCACGGGCTCGACCCGGCAAAATGCGTCTTCATTGAACAAAACCCCGCCGCGATTGAAGCGGGCGCGTTCCACAACGACGTCGTCTCGGTGGCGAACGAACATGTGTTGTTCACCCACGCCGAAGCTTTCGCCGACCAGGAGGGCGCGTACGAAGCGATCCGCGCTGTCTTCCCCGCGCTCGAAGTGGTCGAAGTGCCCAGCGACGCGGTGAGCCTTGCCGAAGCGATCCGGACCTATCTGTTCAACGCGCAATTGATCACCCGGCCCGACGGAACTATGGCGCTGATCGTGCCTGAGGAATGCCGCGAATCCACCAGCGTGTGGGCCTATTGCGAGGAGCTAATGGCTTCCAACGGACCTATTCGCGAAGTGATACCGGTCGATGTGCGCCAAAGCATGGCCAATGGCGGCGGGCCCGCCTGTTTGCGCCTGCGCGTCGTCTGCGATCCCGCCACCGTCGACCCGCGCTTTCTATTGGATGAGGCCAAAGCCGATCGGCTGGAGCAGGTCATCACCGCGAACTGGCCGGAACAGATCAATCCGGCGGATCTAGGTTCTGAGAGCCTGGCCAAAACGGTTGTCGCCGCGCGTTATGCACTGCTCGACGCGCTCGATCTGACTCAGCTTGGTTAATGCGATTGCCACGGATTGCTACCTGCGACTAAGGTAACTCCTCGTTAACCACCTACGCGGGTCGCACGCCAGGGTTCTGGGAAATCGACACTCCGCGCTGGGTCTAGGAGACACCATGCTGCGCAAAGTCGCCCGACTGTTCGTGATTAAGAACCGGC
>JBCDFK010000049.1:0-9166 GCA_039178065.1 Pseudomonadota bacterium
AAACCGAGTGGGAAAGCCTGTGCGATGGTTGCGGCAAATGCTGCATGGCCAAATTGATCGATGACGATACAGAAGAGTTGCATTTCACAACTGTTGCCTGCCGACTTTTTGATGCGGGCACTTGTCGTTGCAAAGATTATGACAATCGCCAGAGCAAGGTGGCGGATTGCGTGCAGCTAACGCCGGAAAATGTAGGAGAAATCGCATGGCTACCTGCGACTTGCGCTTACCGCCTTATCTCAGAAGGCAAGCCACTTTTTAGTTGGCACCCGCTGTTGTCAGGCAGCGCTAATAGTGTTCATGAAGCCAATATTTCTATGCAAGGACATGTAACGGCATTCGAGCAAGATATGGCGCATGATGGCGAATATCTTGAGCACTTAATTGAGGACCAGAATTAGATAAAATTTCAGCAAGTGTGAAATACCTGAACCGGGTCTCTTGCATCTTGGCTAAGTTGCTCTGGGCTTGCCAATCTTCCCATTGGCTTTCATTCTGCTCAAAGGGCAAAATCAAAGAATCGGAGCTTCCATGGTTCAAACCGATATCAACGAGATCATTCAAGCCTATTTCGATGCACTTAACCAAAGTGATATCGATGCGCTGCTCGCGCTTTTGCATGAAGATATCATTCACGACATAAATGAAGGCGAGCGGCAGATCGGTAAACAAGCGTTCCGGACATTTTATGCCGAGGCCATGGGTAATTTCGATGAAACGCGTTCCGACATCGCGATCATGACCACTGCAAGTGGTGGCCGTGTAGCAGCAGAGTTCACCAGACGCGGCAGATACATGAATACGGGCGCGGGCCTGCCCAAAGCAAATGGTCAAACATATAGTCTGCAAGGCGGCGCGTTTTTCGAGGTGGACGATGGACTGATCACCCGTGTGACGGGTTACTTCAACAAAGCGGACTTTATCGATCAGCTCTCAGCCAATTGATCTTCGCGCAAACACGGCTTTGTCACGTAAAGTTGAGTTTTTGAGATCGAGCTTGATTGGATCAATCGGCCTGCGCGTGCCAGATGTGCAGCATATGTATTAATGGAGAACAATATGAGCAATTTTTCCAGACGTAATTTCTTAAAAGTCACCGCGGGAATCGCCATTGCTGGCGCTTCGATGACAGCTATGCCCGCAATTGCTGCAAAAATGAACCTTTCAAATGGCCTCGCCATTCAGGGTTATGATCCTGTTGCCTATATGACCCAGAACGCCGCTGTTGAGGGCGATGCAGGCATAACTGCAGACTACAATGGTGCGAAATACCAGTTTGCAAGCGCCGCCAATCGCGATGCATTTGTTGCCAACCCAGCAAAATATGCACCACAATATGGCGGGTTTTGTGCTTATGCTGTTTCTCAAGGCTACACGGCACCAATCGACCCGCAAGCATTTAGTGTTGTGGATGACAAGCTCTATTTGAACTACTCAAAGGGCGTCAGAAGCCGTTGGTCCAAGGATATTCCGGGCAATATTGCTAAAGGTGATTCCAATTGGCCGAAATTGTCAGCCAATTGATTTGGTAGCTGGTACCGAGCCTATTGCTCGATACCGAATGTTACATTGACGGACACTTGATAGGTGTTTTCGCCCGCAGCGATGGGAACCGGTGCGCTTTCAGCCGCCACCGCCATCATGCGGGCTTCTGCAATCGGCATGGGCCGGTTCCGATGTGATTGCTCACTAATTTCAAAGATATCGCCCAGGTCCACACCTGCAGCGTTTGTTAGTGTTTCTGCTTTTTCGATGGCATCTTTCATCGCTTTAGCGCGCGCTTCGCTGATAGCCGCCTTGGGATCATCATTGGTGAATACCAGATTGCCGCCATCATTAACCCCCAGCGATACTGAAGCGTCCAGAACATCGCCGATCGTTGTCAGATCCCGGATCCGAACCGTCAAAGAGTTTCGCACTATGTAGCCATCAATGCGCGGGCGTTGGTCGCCGCTTGAGTTTGACTTTGGATAGACATATTGCGGCTGGATCGAAAAGTTTGACGTCTGCAAATCGCTTTCATCAATTCCAGCAGCTTTCATAGCCGCTAAAATATCTGCCATTGCCTGTGTGTTGGCATCCAATGCGGCGCGAGACGTTTTTTCTTGCATGGTAACACCCATTGAGACGATCGCCATATCAGGTTCGATGCTGACTGATCCTGTGCCGGTTACTAAAATACGTGGTGTTAAATTGTCTTGCGCGAACGCAGTTGTTGGCATCAGGCTTAGTGCGCCGATGAAAATCGCGGTGAGTGCTGTTGAACGCATTAATTGCATCATTTTGTAGCCCTTTTTTCATTATCGTCCCTGATTGTCACCTGACACCGTTTTATGCCGGGAATATGACCAATGAAAAATTGAAACACGCGCAATTGGCTGCTTGTCGTTGTCAACCAAATAGGCTAACGAACGCATTGGGTGGGGCCTGTAGCTCAGTTGGTTAGAGCCGGCGGCTCATAACCGCTTGGTCGGGGGTTCGAGTCCCTCCGGGCCCACCATCCATTCCTCTACATTTGTAGCCGGTCTATAAGCGCTCTGAATGTCTCCGTACTAACGGGGACTTAGGGCAGTATCGAGGGCCATGGTCTGGTCGAGAGACCGGGAATGTGGAGATATTTTCGCTGATTTGAGCAGAAGTCTCCCGAGGCCATTTTTAGTGACCAAGTGTTTGGATTGCAGGATTAATGAAAGTCTGCATGAGTTCGTCGACCTAATATTGGTGCATCCGATTTTCAAGAATTGAAGTCCCATGTGCGCTGGCAATTCATATCCGTATTTAGATTGTGAAGTCGCCGCTTCGCTTAGATGGCGAAACCCAAGACGTCGCGCTGCTCCTTCCAGGAAATCGGAAAGGTGTTCATTCTGCGAAGTTTATCTGCGGTTAGATCGACTGGCTGGGAGCCTGCAAGAATACTCTCGATGATGTCGGGAGCCAAGAATGCGAGCGGAAGAAAACGGCTGATTTCTGTTGCGTCGGCCTGTTGTTGTTTCGCGAGTTCGCCAATAGATGTTGCGGTTCCGTTTGTGAGTAGTGAGAGCCAGTGATGTGCATTGGCTATCAGTTTGATGAGCGTTTGATCCGGGTGTGGGGTGGTTGCGAACTGGTCAGTCAGAACTAGTTTTGCCTCAACACCGCGTCTTTGAATTTGGTGCTCGACTTCAATTCCATAGATGGAATTGTTGTTGTCATTTTGCTTTTCATTGGAGCTGTTCAGATCTTGATTTAGCGCAGTTGTGTCGATTTTGATCGTCAGTTTGTTTGGTGAAAGAACCACCCGTTTGAGAAGCTTTGATAGGATGCCTCGCTGCTTGGATGTTGATGATGTGGCGATGGTTTTGGCAAGATCTGCGTTTTTCTTGAAAATCAATTTAGTTAGATTTATCGGATGCTTATGCAGATTAAGTGAATCAATCTGTTCTTTTGGGTCGGTCAGATAGTCATTGATGAGATTGAGGATCGGTCGCTCCAGTTCTCTTGCTGGAATGCGCCATGATGTCTGTTGGTTAGGGTCTACTTTTGTACCTTGGTTTGGGGATATGTAGTAGTAATATCGTTTGCCGTTTTTGATCGTGTGTGTGGTTGAAAGCCTCGTTCCATGTTCATCGAAGATCAGTCCGGTGAGCAGATGTGCCGATGATGAGTTGGTCCTTGATTGCCGGCGATTTGTGTTGGCAGTCATCTTGTTTTGAACTGACACCCAGAGCGCGTTATCGATGATAGCCTCATGCTGACCGTCATAGATATTGCCCTGATGTCTGATCTCGCCGTTATAGATAGGGTTGGAAAGAAGGTGATAAAGATTGCCTCTGCCGAAGGGTGATGTCTTTCGTTCCTTTCCATTTATTTGCTTGTAAGTTCTAGTCTCCAATCCAATTTGATTTGCTTCTTGTGATAGCTTGTTGACTGAACCCAATTCCAGATATTTTTCAAACAGCCATCGAACGGTTTTAGCTTCCTCTTGATGAACCACCAGTTTCTTATCTTCGGATTTGTAACCGAGCGGAACGGTTCCTCCCATCCACATGCCTTTCTTTTTGGAAGCGGCAATTTTGTCTTTGATCCGTTCGGCGGTCACTTCACGCTCAAACTGGGCGAAAGACAAAAGGACATTGAGAGTGAGTCTTCCCATCGACGTCGTTGTGTTGAACTGCTGTGTAACAGAGACAAAGGAAGTGCCTTTGTCATCGAAGACATCCACCATCTTGGCAAAGTCCATCAGCGACCGGGTAAGACGATCAATCTTATAGACCACGACAACATCGATCAGGCCGTGTTTGATGTCACTCAAAAGCTGTTTAAGGGCAGGGCGATCCATTGTCCCACCTGATATCCCACCATCATCATAATGCGTAGGAGAGAGATTCCATCCCAGACTTGCTTGCGATTGGACAAAAGCAGCGCATGCCTCTCTTTGTGCATCAAGAGAATTGAAATCCTGATCAAGACCCTCTTCGGTCGATTTGCGAGTATAGATCGCACAGTGCAAGCGCTGAGCCTGCTGCTTGCCGCGCGTTCTGGGCAGAACGGTATCATCAACCGCCACAATCATGACGAAACCCCAAAGAATCGCGGTCCCGACCACTTGGTGCCAGTAATAGCAAGCGCAATGGCCGATAAAGAAGAATACTTCTCTCCGTTCCATTCAAAGCCGTCATCCGTGACACTCACTTGATGGCTCTTGCCATGCCACTCGCGCACCAATCTCGAGCCGTTCGCAAACGTTGGACTGGGCAGTGCAGTAGTCGCCTGATCCTGATCGGATGCAATGGCAATCAGTGCCCTTTGTGTTGCAGGTTTTAATTTGCCGCTTCGTTTGGCCTGCAACCGATGACTGGCAGCTCTCTCCAATAAACCGCGCTTCACACCCTTTGGTGGCTTGCACTTGAATTGCTTCACCCACAGCTCAATCAGTTCAACCCGCGATAACAGGCTCAGTTCATTGATCTGCTCGTTGAGTGTAGAACACCGTGTTTTTTGTTTCGTAGCAATCATAAAGTGTGTCCATTTCAATTATCTCGGTCTACACATGCTTCCTTTGCACCAACAGTCCAGTAGAAAGACCAAAACTAACTGCACAAGGTCGAATGTGCGCGGAGAAAACCCGAATGCTAAGCCAAAGGTGCCTTAGAGCGCGAGATCCAATGGCAAATATGGGCGGTGATCTCAACCGATCGACGCAACACTTTAATCTTTGAGAAGGATTGGAGTGCTGATTATGAAGTATTGTCGCAGGATATTTTTCACCGACGAACAGAAGTCTGAGATTTGGGACCGCTGGCAACGCGGGGAGTCGATGAGTTCGATTGGCCGCGGCTTTGATCGGGCGTCATCGTCGATCTATCCACTTCTCGCGCGCACAGGCGGCATACGCCCGCCCGAACGCACCAGACCGCGTTTGGCGTTGACGCTTTGCGAGCGTGAGGAGATTTCCAGGGACCTTAAGGCGCAACAATCATTTCGGCGATTGCACGCACCTTGAAGCGATCTGCTTCAACGATCAGTCGAGAGGTTCAACGCAATGACGGACACTTCATCACCGCCAGGTGAATGATTTCGGACGACGGTTTGAAACAGCGAAATGGAGAAGTTTTGGCCATTACCAGACGTTAGACAAGCTGTCCGCCCGGCTAAACTAGGTTTAGTCTGACAATGCCGGCAGTACCGTTTCGGTCATTCATTCCTTGAAAAGTATATCTTTGTCCGTCGAATAGCTCACCATTAGCGGTATGCTGGCAGCGCCCACAGCTGGCGCTAAATGCCCAAAGGTCCCCTCCAGAACGGAAAAGGGTTCTTTCCTGTAGTCGAGTTTGCCAACGAGTTGCTCCCTCACTTTCCGGGCTATTTTTTTCCGAACATTTACTGGCATGGCGCCATCGATAACAATACTGTCGACGTCCAGCAGCGGAACAGATGCAAGAACCGCTTCAGTCAAGGCCTTGGAAGACTTGTCGATCCAGTCGTCCAAGGCGGGTCCAAGATCATCCCATTTTTCGGGGGAGGCCCAGATCAGTGTTTTCTTGTTATCGTCCAGTCTCTCAGCCAGAGAATTGAGCGAAGCGACTTCCATTAATGGTACACATGCGGCATGACCATTGCCGGCCGCGGGAACCTGCAGAAAGCCCAGTGCCCCTGCTTCCCTATTTCGACCAGGAAAAAGGTGGTGATCCAACACTAAGCCTCCACCGATGAAAAAGCCCAAATAGACGTAAAGGAAGTCGGCTCGCCCGGATTCCATTCCGAACATGAGCTCAGCGGCGGCCGAAACCATGCCGTCATTGAAGAGATAGACTGGCCAATCGAATTCGTCTTCCAACACTTTCCTAACGTCAATTTTCTGCCAATCGGCAAGCCGTTCGGGTGATACGCCAAGCTTGTCGCTCCATCTCCACAACTGAAGGGGAGACGCGATGCCAATGCCTGCTATCCGCTCTGCGGGTGGTGCGTTCTTCATGTGCAGCATCTGTGAGACGGCGTCGCGCGCAAATTTTAGAACCCCATCAGGAGTTGGATAGTCGAATATGGTACGTTCAAATGCGACTTGTTCCCCAGACAGGTTTACGAGCGCAACGTCGGCACTGCGGCGATCAATCTTCAGGCCAAATCCAAATGCTCCGTCAGGATTCAGGGAGTAGGGAACGGCTGGCTGTCCTAATCGGCCCCGCAAAGGTTCTCCACGACGCAAAAGCTGCGCTACGGCCAGTCGGTTGACGATCGATGTAACTGACTGTGCGGAAAGCCCGGTCAGCTTCGTCAAGTCGACTTTTGAAAGCGTACCGTGGCGACGGATCAATGTGAGGACCAGGCGTTCGTTATATATGCGCGTTTCCGCTTGGGTCGCGCCACCTCTGCGCCCGCCCTCAGTCCTTTCAACGCTATAGAAGCTGCTGCCGGTCAATTTCGCCTCACTCGTAGAATCGTCGCTCGTACTGCAACCATTACTGCACGAGCAGCACCGATCTAACAAATTCACTTTGCCACTACAAGTTTAATTCTACTCAGTGTATTAAAGTGCTTAGCACTCGCTCGTTTTTGTAAGAAGGAACAATAATGCCCAGCCAACCACGTACAGTCGTCTGCTTTGGAGACTCTAACACATTTGGATCCATCCCGACGGTGTTACGTGGGATGGGTCATCGGCTTGGCCCAGATCGACGTTGGCCGGGGATCTTGAAGCGTAAGCTCGGCGTGACTTGGTCTGTCATCGAAGAAGGGCACCCCTCGAGGACCACCGTCCACGACGATCCAGTGGAAGGACACCATTTGAATGGGCTAAGGGCGCTTCCCATCGTCATGGAAACTCATATGCCGATTGACATTGTTGTTCTGTCTCTGGGGGTGAACGATCTGAAGTATCGCTTTTCATTGACCGCTCTGGATGTTTCTGACTCAGTCGAAGTTCTGGTTCGAGAAATCAAACAGAGCCCCTGGGGCCCAAGTGGGGCACCTCCTCAATTGTTGGTAGTCGCACCACCCCCCATGCAATTGGTGGGTCGGTTTGCTGAAACGTTTCGTGGGGGCGACGAGAAGTCGAAGGTCTTGGGCGGGCACATGGCCGAGATGGCCGAACGTCAAGATGTGCTGTTCCTCGACGCTGGTACCATCGTCGAAACCAGCGCTGTGGACGGATTACATCTCGATAGTGGAGCCCATCGCGAGCTCGGCGTAGCAATAGCTGCGATGATCGCAGATCACTTTCACGAGAGACGTTAGCAACACGCTTACTTCTCGAAGGAAAATCGCAATAAGTACATCCAGTGGAAATAAGTATTGACAATTGGGTAGCAGAACACGTAGTTGGGGGCGTCCAACATGAAGAAGGACGGAGGAGACGAAGGTGGTCGCAGCGATGCAAGTCACCTCGGTACTAGGGAAGGACAACTCAAGGATGTCGAAGTCTGGCGTCGCGCAGTATGTCGATGGAGCGATCGACTACGCGATTTCAAATAATCGCTTGGTTGGCGCAGTTGTTCTGGCTGCGGTAGATGGAGAATTCGTTTATCGCAGGGCAGCAGGTATGGCTGACCGCGAAGTACAATCTCCGATGAGAGAGAATTCGATATTCCGGCTGGCCTCGGTCACAAAGCCGATGGTTAGTGCGACGGCGCTTTCCTTAATCGAGGACGGCCGATTATCGCTCACCGGGCCCATTACCCGCTGGTTGCCAACATTCAAGCCAAAGACTGTCGATGGGCACACGCCTGAGATCACTCTTCATCATCTCCTCACTCACACGGCTGGTTTGGACTACGGTTTTGATGACCAGCTGCCAGCCTATCGTGATGCCGGAATCAGTACCGGGCTCGAACAGCCGGGGCTTGGGTTGAATGAAGCGATTGAGCGGCTGTCGGTCATGCCACTCGTCTACAAGCCTGGAACAAACTGGCGATATTCGCTTGCGATTGATGTGGTGGGAGCCGTTGTCGAGCGCGCAGCCAATGCCCCGCTTGCGGATGTGTTGCGGGAACGCATTACTGGGCCACTTGATATGTCTGATACCGGGTTTGAGGTGACTGATGCCGCGCGCTTGGCAACGCCTTATCGCGACGGCATGCCTGAGCCTGAGTTGATGTCTGATGGTGACATGGTCAAAAATTTGCTCGGGCCAATAGCCTTCTCACCATCGCGTATATTTGATGCCAATTCCTACCAGTCTGGCGGTGCCGGGATGGTTGGCACAGCGCCTGAATTCCTGCGCTTTCTCGAAGTAGTTCGCACTGGAGGACGCCCAATCCTTGGGGATGAAGGACATCGAATGATCACGGAGCCCGCGCTGCCGACAGGCGTCAGCATCGGGGAGGCAGGATGGGATCATGGCATGGCCGGACCGATCCTGAAGGACAACTCGTGGGCTCGAGGATTTCATGGAATCGGAACCTGGAGGGGTGGTGGCGCCTATGGCCATTACTGGTTCGTCGATCCGATCAACAAACTTAGCTTTGTTTGCTTCACCAATACGGCCTTTGAGGGCTGCGACGGTCCAGCGGTTCTAAACATTCGTGACGCCTTGTACCGGGCGATTTCAGAAACACGGCAGACTTCCAAAGATCATTCGAAACCGGGGATTTGACCATGACGGAATTGCTGGAGGTGAGAGCAGCTGAATTGTCTTCCAAAAAGAATATGGAGCATGCCGCGTAAACGCCCGCCGACAACACAACCAGTG